>CAYNTN010000103.1:0-17216 GCA_964399995.1 uncultured Ignavibacteriaceae bacterium | reverse complement strand
ACAAACTTAACAAACTTAACAAACTTAACAAACTTAACAAACTTAACGAACTTAACAAACTTAACAAACTTAACGAACTTAACAAATTTAAAGAACTTATGAGTGTCATCAGTTTAAATAATGTTACATTTTACTATGCCGATTCGGCAGATAAAGTTTTTGAGAATCTGACTCTAAACATTGATACAAGCTGGCGGCTTGGATTGATCGGAAGAAACGGGCGTGGAAAGAGCACGCTCCTGAATTTGATTGACAAGAAAATATTTCCGGTGAAAGGTGAGATCGTTTCTGATTTGAAAACATTTTATTTTCCCTTTGTCCCGGAATACATTGAAATGAATACTTTTAATGTGATCAAAGAAAACGTAGCTCAATTCAGCATATGGGAAAAGCAAATGGATGAACTGAGTAAATCGACAGATGATGCAAGTATTAAGAAATTTGGTGAAGTACTTGAAAAATATCAGGCTTCAGGCGGTTATGAAATTGATGCAATGATCGAAAAAGAATTCGCGGAGATGGGAATGAAGAGTGATTTGCTTAAAAGAGATTTCAGAACATTAAGCGGAGGCGAGCAGACAAGAGCTTTGATAATCTCATTGTTTTTAAAAAAGGATTCATTTCCGCTGATAGATGAACCTACTGACCATCTTGACATGAAGGGAAGAGTGATACTTGGCGAATATCTTTCAAGGAAGAAAGGATTTATACTTGTTTCGCATGACAGGAATTTCATTGATACCTGCGTAGATCATATACTTTCCATTAATAAAAATGATGTAAGAATTAATAACGGAAACTATTCGAAGTGGAAGTACAATATGGAGATTGAAGAAGAGTTTGAAAGACGTAAGAATGAAAATTTACGCCGAGAAGTTAAGTCACTCGAGATTGCTGCAAAGAAAGGAAGACACTGGTCTGGAATAAAAGAGCGTGAAAAGATCGGGGCAACTTACATTGAACCTGATAAGGGATACATAGGGCATAAGTCAGCAAAGATTATGAAAAGGGCTCTTCAGATAGAAATGAGAATTGATAAAAAACTTGAAGAGAAGAAATCCTTGCTGAAAAATGTGGAAGATGAAAGAAAGCTTAAAATTGTTAAAAAAAAGAATTCGAGGGACAAGCTGCTATCAATTGTAAATGCAACGTTAAGTTTCGGGAGAAAGAAAGTTTTTGAAAATTTTTCTCTGGATGTATTTAAAGGAGAAAGAGTAGCCCTCATAGGAGATAATGGCTGCGGAAAAACCTCGCTTATTAACGCTGTTAAAAAGAAATTGAACCTTAATTCAGGTTCGATTCATGTCCCGGCTTTTATTAATATTTCTTTTGCTGACCAAAATCCTCAATGGGAAACCGGTTTACTCATAGATTGTTTGAAAAGAGAAAATATTGATGAGACGAAATTCAGAAATATACTTGGTGTAATGGGTGCCTGGGGTGAATTGTTCGATAGACCTCTTGAAACATTCAGCAAAGGCGAGCTCAAAAAAGTAGAACTGTGCAAATCCTTCATTGGACCGAGTGATTTGCTGATATGGGATGAACCTCTGAATTATCTCGACGTTATGAGCCGTGAGCAACTCGAGAAAGTCATACTTGAATTTGAACCAACTATGTTGTTTACTGAGCATGATAAATCTTTTGTAGAGAATGTAGCTACTATTCAATGTACAATGTACAATGTACAATGAGCAATGAGTAATGAACAATGAGTAATGAACAATGAATAATGAACAATGAATAATGAGCAATGAATAATGAATAGATGAAACTTTAAACTTTATGAACTTTATGAACTTTATGAACTTTATGAACTTTATGAACTTTTACAACTTTAACTTTCAACTTTCAACTTTCAACTTTTAACTTATGAGTGTTTCTTTAAGAAAAATCAATGAAGACAACTGGAGAGAATGTATTGCTCTTAAAGTGAGAAAAGATCAGGAGAGGTTTGTTGCTTCGAATGAGAACGGACTTGCGCTTGCTTATGCGCACAAGGAAATGGAACCTCGTGGAATTTACAATGATGAAGTAATGGTGGGATTCATAATGTACGCTAAAGACCCTGATGACGGATTGTATTACATAAACAGATTCAATATTGATGAAAAGTATCAGGGAAAAGGCTACGGCAGAAAAGCACTGGAGATGTTGCTTTCACAGTTGAAACAAAGCGGTGCAGCAACGGTTGACATAATTCACAAACCTGACAATGAAGCCGCAATAAAATTATATAACAGTCTTGGATTTGTATTAACTGATGAAAAGCTGAATGATGACGTGATTTCGAGAGTCGTTTTTAGCTAAGAGTTTTGAGATATGAGTTTTGAGAAAATGTTAAAATGATACTTAACAGTATAATTTGTAATTTGTAATTTGTAATTTGTAACTCGTAACTTGTAACTTGTAACTTGTAACTTGTAACTTGTAACTTGTAACTTGTAACTTGTAACGCGTAATTCCTAATTCTTAATTCTTAAATTTATTTGGACGTTCCTTCAGGCGACATTACATTTCTTTTCACGGATATTGAAGGCAGCACAAAGCTTGCACAGAAATATCCCGGTACAATTCAGGTGGAGCTGGAAAAGCATCATAAAATATTAACGGAGGCCATAAAAAACAGAAATGGTTTTATTTTTGAAATTATAGGAGATGCATTTTGTGCAGCCTTCAACAATTCCATGGATGCCATAAAAGCTGCCCGCGACATACAGATCATGCTTGCTAAGCAGGAGAATAAAGAAATTCCGGTTAAGGTCAGAACGGGCATTCACACCGGCAACGCAGCCTGGAACGGAAGCAAATACATTGGGTATATAACTCTTGCAAGGACGCAAAGAGTCATGTCGGCTGCATATGGAGGTCAAATCCTTTTTTCAAACGATACTTTCAAGTCAGCTAAAGATGATTTTAGTAAAAATATTTCATACAGGGATCTCGGAGAAAGAAGATTAAAAGATCTGATTCAGCCTGTAAGATTGTATCAGTTAATTTCTCCGGAGCTACCGTCTGAATTTCCTCCTCTTAAAACACTTGACGCAAGACCAAACAATCTGCCGGTACAGGTGACAAATTTTATTGGTCGCGAAAAGGAGATGGAAGAGGTAAAAGACTTATTGTCCGAAACACATTTACTTACTCTGGCAGGTCCGGGAGGAACAGGTAAGACACGCCTGAGCCTGCAGGTTGCCGCTGAAATTATTGATGAATATGAATACGGAATCAGATTTGTTGATCTTGCAGCATTGAAGGATGATTCATTGCTGATGCAGACTATATCCAGATCGATTGGAATTAATGAAATTCCGAATACGAATTTGCTGCATTCTGTTCTTGATTACCTGAAGGATAAGCAAATACTTATACTTCTGGATAACTGTGAACATATTGTTGAATCGTGCTCCCGTCTGGCTGAAATATTAATAAGTAATTGTCCGGGACTGAGAATCATGGCAACAAGCCGTGAAGCATTGAGATGTAAAGGAGAGGTAATTTATTATGTCAGTTCTCTTGAGCTTCCCGATATTAATTCCGATCATACACTTGAAAAGCTCACACAGTATGAATCGGTTAAATTTTTTATTGAAAGAGCCGTCTCTGTAAGACCGGGGTTCCAGGTTAATAATCAGAATGCACCTTATGTAGCTGAGATTTGTCACAAGCTTGACGGAATTCCGCTTGCCATTGAACTTGCAGCCGCGAGGATCCGGGTGCTTTCAGTTGAACAAATAAATGAGAGACTCAGCAACAGATTTACTTTACTTACCTCAGGCAACAGAACTGCAATACCGAGACAGCAGACATTGAGAGCACTCATAGACTGGAGTTATGATCTTTTAACGGACAAGGAAAGAATTTTATGGAAAAGATTATCAGTGTTTTCCGGAGGATGGACAATTGAATCAGCAGAGTCTGTGTGCTCTGATGATGAGTTGAGTAAAGATGAAATTCTTGATGTGTTAAGTAATCTTGTGGATAAATCGCTTGTAATACATAATGAGCAAAGTTACAGATATACAATGCTTGAAACAATTCGCCAGTACGGAGAAGAAATGCTTGAAAGGGAATCCGAGCTTGATAAGATTATGATCAGTCATCTTAAATATTATCAAAGTCTGGCTGAAACAGCAAAGTTTAAATTAGTCGGCCCTGAGCAGAAGGAATGGATTGATAAGCTCGACATTGAGTCATCAAATCTGCAGGTAGCACTGATGAACTCGATAATAAGAGATAGGAGATTAAATGGAATACATCTGGCGCTGTCTTTATGCAGATTCTGGGAAATGCGCGGAAACGTAATTATGGGAATAAACTGGCTTACAGAGTTATCACATTCACAGGAGATTATTCCGCCTCAGGAAAAATCCGGTCTTGTACAATGGCTCGGAACATTTGAATGGATTGCCGGAAATTATGCAAAAGCCATGAACTATTATGAAGAGAGCCTGGCAATTCAGAAGGAACTGGATAATAAAACAGGCATAGCCATTGCTATGAATAACTTAGGATTGATTTACAACGCGACAGGTGAATTTGAAAAATCAATGGAGATAACTGAAGAAAGCTGTGAACTTTTCTCACAGCTTGGTGACAGGCGGCTTCAGGCAGATGCATTGCTGAATTTAGGATCAGTACTAATAAATTTGAAAAGATATGATAAGGCAAAATCAGTGTTTGAAGAATCTCTTGAAATATACAGAGAGATCGGAGACTCCAGAAGCATTGGAATGATACTCACGAATATCGGTTGTATACATTCGGTATGGCAGGAATATGAATTAGCCAGAGAATATCTTGAAGAGAGTCTTTCAATTCAGAGAAAGCTAAAAGATCTGAGGAGCCTTGCTGATACGGTCGAAAACCTGGGAGTGGTTTTGAGTTTTCTGGGAAATGATTTAAAGGCACAGGAATACCTCGAGGAAAGCATTCAGTTAAACACAGAAATCGGAAATAAGAAAAGCTTATCTAATTCTCTCAACAGTCTGGGTTTTGTTAAATTCAAGGTCGGTGAGGTCAGGCGTTCGCTGTATCTTCACAAGGAGAGCCTGAAATTAAGAATAGAGCTTCAGGATAAGTTAAATATGTGCGTAAGCTTGACCAGAATATCGGAAGCAGCCGCAGAGAATAATCCCGAAAAAGCAGCCTTGCTGCTTGGTGCTGTTGAAACAGCATTGAATTCCTTTAATGAAAAGCTTGAGAAAGATTTACGACTGAGCTTCGAAAGAACGTCTGATTTGTTAAAGAAAAAATCAGGGGAAGAAGAATTTAGTAAGGCTTTTAATGAAGGAAGAAGTCTGAAGTTTGAAGAAGTGCTCGAGATTGCTCTTTCTGTTTAGTTGAGTGGTTGAGTAGTTGAGTGGTTGAGTAGTTGAGTGGTTGAGTAGTTGAGTAGTTGAGTGGTTGAGTAGTTGAGTAGTTGAGTAGGGAAGTAAGTGAGTAGGTGGAGTAAGTGATTAAGCGGAGTATTTGGAGTAAGTGAAGTTATAAATAGTTGTAATTTTTTGTAATTGAATTCTTATTTAAAGATATTAGTTTTATTTAATATTAAAATTAATTGCTTAAATTAAATTTACAAACAATCAATTAATCCATTACACTTCAATCTTAACATATAGAAAAAATGAAGACAATAACATTTACCGCACTCATCTGTATTGCATGTCTTACAGCATATGCAGGTTCACCTAAAATACATCCCGATCTGCAGAATAAAATGAATCAAACAACTGACAATTCTTTAATTCCTGTTTATATACTATTAAATGATCATTTAAATCTGAATGACTTCTCTGATATCGGCTATGATACACCGAAACAGGAGAGGAGGAGAATAGTAATTGAAAGATTAAAGAACTTTTCAAATAATAATCAAAGAAACATAAGAGAGTTTCTTGATCAGAAAAAATCTCTGAGAATAATTGATAAGTATGAAATATTGTGGATGGCAAATACAATCGTTACCTCATTGCCCGTTAATGAAATAAATGAGCTGGCAGATTTTGACAAAGTTAAATTGATCTGCTATGATGCAGAATATCCTGTTGAAGAGCTATGGGACAGCAAACAGGCAGCAGCTCCATTTATTGAAGCAATGATTCAGGCGAATGCTTCATTCGCACCGGAAATAGGAGTAGTATTAATGAAAGCAGATCTTGTATGGGCTTTAGGAAATACGGGCAAAGGAGTTTTAGTGGCAAATGCCGATGACGGTTTCTGGTGGAAGCATCCGGATCTTGTAAACGGTATATGGCAGAATTTAGGTGAAGATGCAAATCATGACGGTAAAACAATTAACATACAAACAGGTACAGGTTCGGTCTTTGACCCGGGTGATGTAAACGGAATTGATAATGACGGAAACGGGAAGATTGATGATCTGATTGGCTGGGACTTTTCAACAGGAAATTATAATATAACTACGGCATCTCACGGAAGCGCAACACTCGGACATGTTGTCGGAGACGGGACAATGGGAACACAGACCGGAGTTTCACCGGGAGCAAAATGTATCCTGCTTAGAAATGCAAGCGGGCAATCACAGCAGTGGCTTGCGTTCCAGTATGCGGTTGAAATGGGTGCTGAAATAATTACGAGTTCACTGAGCTGGAAGTGGTATAACAGTCCAAAACCCGATTACTCGCAGTTCAGATTAATTACTGACATGTCACTTGCTGCAGGAGTCATACATACAAATTCGACAAGCAACGACGGCGGAAGTTCCAGCTCGCCTGTTCCCTTAAATATTTCTGCCGCGGGTTTATGTCCTTCACCCTGGCTTCATCCGGATCAGCTTCGAAGAGGAAATGTCAGCGGTGCTATCGGTGTCGGTAATGTTGCATGTGCTACTGATCTGATATATTCAACTTCTCCTTCGGGTCCTTCAACCTGGGGTAACTGGAGTTTATGGGGGACATATACATATCCGATTGATCCTAATCATTTGGATTACCCTTACAGCAGAACTACTCCGGTTGAAGTTCCTGATTCCATGGGACTTCTGAAGCCGGATGTATCGGCTCCGGGACAAGGTTCAATATCAACTTATGTAAGCTCGGGAACAGGTTACGGAAGTTCATTCGGCGGGACATCATCAGCAACGCCTCACACTGCAGGATGTGTAGCTCTCATGCTTTCAATAAATCCTGAAATGCTTCCGGCAGACATAAGTAAAGTGATTGAACTCACCTCTGTTGAGAAAGGTGCTCCGGGGAAAGATCCGAGATACGGTACCGGACGTATTGATGCGCTTGCTGCAACGACATCGCCAAAATTCACGGTGGAAGGAATAAACGGCGGCAGCAACATGTACATTAACCGAAACATTACAGCAAACGACACTGCAAAAGAATTAGCCGGAATAAAAATTTCAACTACAGTTCTTCCGCAGGTTGGTTCACTTAGGACTTTAAAATTCGGATTAACAACAGCAGCAAATGAAAACGATATTTTATCATTTGATCTGTACTGGGATAAAGATCTTAATAGAATTGTAAATGCCGGAGATCAGAAAATAAGATCAATACCGTTTGCTGCAGGAACAATTACATTTGATTCATTGAAATTTAAATTTCTGGATACAGCCAGGACATTGATACTTACTGCAAAGACTTCATCTTCAGCCGCAGGTCAAAGCATTGATCTTGTCATTTCCGACACAAACAGCGTAACTGCTTATTACACTACCAAGCCGTTCCCGGCAAATTTTCCGCTTGCCAATCTGACAGGTGTCAGCAATAATGTAAACAATGATTTATCATTTTCTCTTTCACAAAATTATCCGAATCCATTCAATCCAGTGACTACGATTAACTATACCGTTGCAAAAGACGGGAATGTAAAGCTGAGAGTTTATGATATGACAGGTAGGGAAGTTGCAGTGCTGGTGCAGGGTTTTAAGTTTAAAGGAAATTATTCAGTTGAGTTCAGCATGAATGACAACGGATCTTCTTTATCAAGCGGAGTTTACTATTATAAATTTGAAGCAGGTGATTTCAGTGATATTAAGAAAATGATTTTGATAAAATGACTATCAGCTAATTTATCATTTAAAGAATCAGGTTCAAAATTTTTGAAACTGATTCTTTATTTCTTTAAGGAGAAATTATTTCTGCTCTGGCAATTTTGTATTTCTCCATGGCTTACGATAATGTCATCCCTATCCAACCTCTACTGAAGTTCATTAGAAAATTCTCTCTAACAAACAATTTAGGTTAAAAAAACCATTTTAAAAAACTAAACGTATCTCGTATATAAATTTAACATTAAATGTTGAACAATATTGACACGTTTTTAGCAAGTTTTATTTGCAGTTCAAATTAAAACCGAATTATTTAAGTTTAAAGCCCCAATATTTAAATATAATTTCCTAATATTAATTCAGGAGATATTATTATGAAAAAATTTAATTTAATTTTTTGCGCTGCAATAGTAATCTTTGCAATAAATTTAAATACTTCTTTTTCCGGACCGAGAAATGTTCTGGTGGAATATTGTACCGGGACGTGGTGCGGATATTGTCCGTGCGGTCATCAGGCATTAGTCACAATTTTCGGTACTTATCCTCAAACTATTGCGATTGCTTATCACGGCGGTGCAACAAGCGCAGATCCATGGAAAGATTTTTACGGAGTTGAAGTGAGATCATTGCTTGGATTTACCGGCTATCCAACAGCTGTAATTGACAGAGGCAATACCCCGAGCAATCCTTACGTTACATATAACATGTGGTACGGGCTGGTCGAAAGCAGATACAATACATCGCCTAATTCAAGCGTGAATATAGATGTTACAAAAAAAAGCTTTAATGAGTCTACAAGACAGCTGAATTTAAATTTAAATTCCACTACCCTTCAGGATCTTACAGGTCAGTATAAAATCAGCGTAGTGATTGTCGAAAATAATCTCATTTATCAGCAAAACTTTTACTCTTCCTGCGGGACACCCGGATATCAGCAGGACTATGTGCATAATCATGTTGCAAGATCTATGGTGAACGGTCCGACCGGAGATAATCTTAATACTGGCGGAACATGGAATGCTAATACTATGATCTCAAAGAATATTTCCACTACAGTTGATCAGGCATGGGTGGCTGCGAATTGTAAAGTCATAGTATTTGTATATCGTGAGGAAACTGTACTGGCTTTGTCAAATGTTGAACAGGCAATTATTGAAGACGTTTCAGGTCCTACCGGAATCAGCGGAAATACGACAGAGATCCCTGAATCATTTTCATTGTACCAAAATTATCCTAACCCTTTCAATCCAAACACCAATATTAAATTTTCTATACCTGTAGGCACTAAAGTAAGTCTTAAAGTTTATGATCTTAACGGTAAAGAAGTTGGTGATTATGTAAACGGATTTTTGCAAAAGGGAAGCTATAACGTTTCATTTGACGGAAGAAACCTATCGAGTGGAATTTATTTTTATGTTCTGAAGACGGATAATTTTACGGATAAGAAGAAGATGATCTTAGTGAAATAAGTTTTGTTAGATTTGTTAAGTTCATTAAGTTTGTAAAAGTTTGTTAAAATCAAACACATCAAACTTATGAACTTAACGAACTCATGAACCTAATGAACCTAAAAAACTCTTTGGACTTGAGAAAATTAATATTAATATCAGCGGTTTTACTCTTTAATGGCATTTCCTATTCTCAGTGGTATCAGCAGTCTTCAAATACTTCAAGCACTTTGAAGTCTGTTTTTTTTATAAATAAAACTACAGGCTGGGCTTGCGGTTTTGAAACTGTGATTAAGACCATTGACGGCGGAAGTACATGGACAGCTTCTTTTCTTGAAGGGTATCATAAGTCAGTATTCTTTTTGGATGAAACTAACGGATGGATCTGCGGTGAAGGAGGCAGGATTTATAAAACAATAAACGGCGGAAACAACTGGATCACCGTTAATTCATCTGTCCCGTTCATACTTAATCAAATCACCTTTTCAGATAATAACACCGGAGTAGTTACAGGCTATAATAAAACCATTCTTAAGACAACAAACTCAGGTTTGAACTGGATTAACATAAACGGAAATGAAAGGCTGCTTGATTTTCATTCTGTAAAATTATTTGATAACTTTAATTATATAGTTACCGGGACAGAGAGCTCAATTTATTCAACTTCAGACGGCGGCTTAACGTGGGATACACTTTCACTCGGAGAGCCAAATCCTCTGCTCACTGTTGAGTTTGTAAATCAGAATACAGGCTGGGTAAATGGCTGTTGCGGTATGTTCATCAAGACTACTAATGCCGGTCTGAGCTGGGGTAAGGGAATTTATCTAACTCCGGGATATTCGATTTATTCAATGAAATTCATAAATGAAAATACCGGTTGGGTAGCAGGTGATGCCGGGTATATTTTAAGGACCACTAACGGAGGTCAAAACTGGGATTCATTGAATTCACTTACTCACAGCGGATTATACTCTGTTTTTTTTATAAATAAAGATACGGGATTTGTTGCAGGATACAATGGTTTGATTTTAAAAACAACAAACGGGGGAGGTGAAGGTTATCCATTGACCGCTGGACAACTGTCCTCGGAAATTCCTGCGACATTTATTCTGCATCAGAATTATCCCAATCCGTTTAATCCTGTCACTGTAATTCGTTATTCGATTCCTTCAGATCTCAAAGGTCAGTCATCAAACGTGAAATTAACCATATATAATTCACTTGGCAGTGAAGTGGATATATTGGTAAATGAGAAATATGGTGCAGGAAATTATGAAGTCAAATGGAATGCTTCCGGTTCACCGAGTGGTATTTATTATTACAGATTAGAAAGCGGAAATTTCAGCCAGACTAAGAAGATGCTGCTGATTAAGTGAGTTGAGTGAATTAATAGGTTTAAGTAAGTTGCTAAAGGCGGAGACATTATCACCCTCTTTAAATTAATGAAAATTAAAATACTTTTTTTATTTACATTTCTGACAACTCTGAATTCATTTTCTCAGCCGCAGGAAGAATGGGTGCAGAGATACAATGGTCCGGGAAACAGTTTTGATATTGTTTCTAAATTAATTATAGGGAATAATAATAATTTATTTGTTTATGGAAACAGTTCCGGTAAAGGAAGTCTTTATGATTTTGTTATAATAAATTATGATCTGAGCGGAAGCATGAAATGGACACAGACTTACAACGGTGCCGGAAATAGTACGGATCAGATAAATTCAGCGTGCATTGACTCCGGTAACAATTCTTATGTTACAGGATTTACAACCAATTCTAATCTTAAAATAATATTCACAACAGCTAAATATGATTCTTCGGGGAATTTGATATGGATGAAGGAGTTTGATCTTGAAACCGTTTCAAACGGTTTCGGTCAGGACATTGCAATAGATTATTCTGGAAATGTCTATGTCCTTGGTGCGCTTAGATATACAAGCACTGGAAATTATACACCTGCTATTTTGAAATATTCTGCCGAAGGTAATTTAATTAATGCAGTAATACTTGATCAAACCGCTACGAATAATGCAGTTCCGGTCAGGCTAATAATCAATACATATGAAGTGGTGATTGCCTGTACGATTGAAACGCCTTCACATAAAAAAGACATGTTAATACGCTGTTACGATCCTTTCCCTTTTGTTTCCTGGCAAAGAATCTTTAATGGAGCATCTGATGAAGATGATGAGGTTACAGACATGATCTTGGACGAATATGGCAATACTTATGTTTGCGGCATCATTAGAAATACATCATACCCGGATTACTTTTTTGCTAAGATTGATCGCTTCGGTATACCGCTGTATCATAAAAGTTTTGACGGACCTGGAAATAATTCCGATATACCTTATTCAATAACAACAGATGCTTCAGGGAATGCATATGTTACAGGCTATAGTAAAGGTGATTCTTTACCCGGCAGTGAAGATATATTAACGATTAAAATTTCACCGTCAGGTAGCATACTCTGGAATCAAATCTATAACGGATCTGGTAATGGAATTGATCAGGGAATTTCAATCACAACAGACAATAAAGGAAATGTATATGTCGGAGGCGGTTCAGACAGAGGAAACGTGAACCTGATTTATGCTCTTCTCAAATATAATGCAGGAGGAAATCTTCAGTGGACTAAGAATTACAGCGCATCAAATATCAGCGAGGATTTTATTTACGATGTAAAGCTTGATGAAGATGATAATATTTATGTAACAGGGATCAGCATAGGAATTGGCTCTGCTTTTGATTTTGCAACAGTTAAATATTCGCAGTCTGTAGGGATAAATTCAAATCAGGAAATCTCTCCCGCGGAATTTACTCTTTATCAGAATTATCCTAATCCTTTTAATCCTGAAACCGTTATTCGTTATTCGTTATTCGAAAATCGTTTTATATCTTTAAAAGTTTTTGATGTGCTGGGGAATGAAGTTGCAACATTAGTCAGTATGAAGCAGAATCGGGGAAATTACATTTATCAATTTTCAACCGCTAATTATCAACTGTCAAGCGGGGTTTATTATTATAAATTGGAATCAGAAGGAAAAGTTATGACAAAAAAAATGCTGCTGCTGAAATGAAGATGAGATGTTAACTCAGAGAAATAACGATTAACGATTAACGATTAACGATTAACGATTAACCGGGAAGATCAATGTAAGCACTCATCTTACTCCCATAAGGAGATAAAAATCTTATATATACACCGCTTGAAGAATTATCGCTCCAATCCCATGTGATTTGCGAAACTTCGTTACCATCCCATAAAAACTTTTTATTTGAATTATCAGCACCCGGTGGTCTTAGTAATTTGATCCTGTCTCTGAATCCCAGACTGCTTCCGTTTGAACTTGTCAGCCCGAATCCATTTTCCTTGATATGCCATAATGCGAGACCTGTATCATTCATTCTTCCTATACCATCCATATTACCTTCATAAGAATTTCCGGGCCATCGGTTTTCCAGAAGCACATACTCATTGTAAGGGTCGTCCGGGTTATTAATTCTGTATACCTCCGGGTGTGTTTCGACATCATTTAAAGTAATCCGGGAATCTCCTGCAATTTCAATATAATTTATCCATCCTGAATGGTATTTGGAATACGGATCAAGATGAGGAATTGCAGGTGCGATACCGTTATAATTAGCAAGCACTGTAAACGTTTCGGGTGACTGGTAATCCCTGTCTCCTATAAACGGATACAAATCCCCGGGCTGTGAATTTACGGGAGTAAAAAGATGAGTTAGTTCGTGTATGCAAGTCCCAAGTTCGCTAATTTCTTCAATCACAGCGGCGTTGCGGATATCAATTTTACAGGAATCAAGGGTTATTCTGTTTACTTTCCCTTTAAATGCAAAATTTATTTTTAGTTTGCTTGGATAAATCAAAAGAAGAGACAGTTCCATAGAAGATACAATCCGGTCGTGATCAATATCATACTTCGAAAAATCAACAATATTGTTTACTGAACTTAGAAGGTAAGCGTTTTTTTTCCCATGAGAAATTTCCTTACTGTTCCAATACTCACTTTCAAGACTTTCATTTAGTTCAGTATCAGGATCATCCGGAGGAATGATCCAGTCGACAATTTTATCCGTCTTATATGTAAATTTTCCGTAGGATATCTCTTGAAAATAACCGGTAACATTCCGGTGAGCCGGGTTGAAAAATTTGTTAATAATGTGATCTCTTGAATAAGTATTATTCAAATCATGAAACTTCACCAGTATAACAAGTAGCGGCCTTTCAAGTATAGTATCTGTCTCTAAAGAATGAGCAGTCGTATACTCAGCCCAACTGGGTTTTTGAGCATTAGTCTGAGCAAAAACTAAAATGAGATTAATGCATAAGATAAAATATTTCATTTTAACTCACTTTCAGTTAATTAAATCCTTTAAACCCAAATTGTTCAATTGAAAATTAAGAAACTATTTAAACGCAAAGAATGTAAAGTGCTTACGCGAAGATCGCTAAGAATTTTTTCTTACAACTTCAAATTTCCTTCAAACCCTCAGTGCTCTTCGTGCCTTCTATATAACTCCATTTCCAAAATAAAGAGTAAATAAAAAAATGAAAATAGATTTATTAATATTAAATGATTTAATGTTAACTGAAGAAACATTTATTTATTAAATTTAATCATTATTTCGTGTTTCAGCCGGTCAAACAGCATACTGTCATTGATTCTAAATATCAAAGTAAATAATTTCGAACTACAGAGTATAAATCAAATTTAAAAATAAACGGAGTGAAATATGTTTCCTGAAATCAAAAAAAATTCAAAAGGCTTTTATGTAAAATTATGGCAGGTTTTCCTGACAAATCAGGGTTATGAATTGGGGACGCCTGACGGAGATTTTGGAAAAAATACCGATGCTGCCACAAAAAAATTTCAGAGTGAGAGTGATCTTAATGCAAGCGGAATAGTGGATAAGGACACTTTTGACGCTGCAGCAGCTAGAGGCTTCAAGGTTCCGGAATCAAAAGGCATTTCATTCGATCAGCTCAGAGGCATAATGAAAGGTGCCAAAGCAACAGACATAGAGAATTTTCTTGAACCATTAAAACGGGTGATGGAAAAATATGAGATTAATACACCTTTGAGAATGGTTCATTTCCTTGCACAAATAGCGCATGAAAGCGGCTCGCTCAGATTCAAGCAGGAGATTGCAAGCGGAGCAGCATATGAAGGCAGAAAAGATCTTGGTAACACGCGTCCAGGTGACGGAAAAAAATTTAAAGGACACGGTTTAATTCAGATTACAGGCAGGGCAAATCATACGGCATATGCTGAATATGTTGGTGATCCGGATCTCATCGAACACCCTGAGAGAATTGGAACCGAACCCGATCACAGCGCAGGTGCAGCAGGTTGGTTCTGGATGAAGAAAAACCTTAATGCCTATGCGGACAAAGATGACATTCTTACAATCACAAAGAGAATTAACGGCGGAACAAACGGTCTTCAAGACAGAAAGAATTATCTTGCAGCCGGTAAGAAAGTTTTTGGGATTTAGTTAAGCTCATAGAGTTCTTAGAGTTCTTAGAGTTCTTAGAGTTCTTAGAGTTCATTGAGTTCATTGAGTTCATTGAGTTCACTGAGTTAATTGAGAAATGGAGGTTGTACTCACTACTCATTATTTATTACTCACTAATTAACTATGGATCACTACAGAAATGAATCTATTTTGCAATTTAAATAAAAAAATTAAATGGCTATAATAGATGCAAATCAAAATTCTTCCATACACTCTTTTCATTAATTAATGTATAATAAGGAACAATTCATTTCTTCCATAAAAGACGGTTACAATTTTAAAGGTGAATCAATTCTTCTTGGCGGAGCAATGTTCAATGGTGAGTGTTTAACAGGCGTGAACATAAAGCTTCCGCTGAAGACAATGAACCGTCACGGACTCATTGCCGGCGCTACCGGAACAGGCAAAACAAAAACATTACAGGTAATTTCAGAAGGCTTATCAGCTAAGAGTGTCCCTGTCTTACTAATGGACATAAAGGGAGATCTGAGCGGAATAGCAAAGCCGGGATCTGTAAATGAGAAAATTGATGAACGGGCAAAAAAGATTGGAATCAATTATTCTCCGTCCGGATTTCCTGTTGAATTCATGACTATTTCGGAAGAGAGGGGGGTGAAGCTGCGTGCTACAGTCTCAGAGTTCGGTCCGGTGCTGTTTTCGAAAATGCTTGAACTCAATGATACTCAATCCGGAATAGTTTCACTGATATTTAAATATTGTGATGATAAGAAGCTTCCTCTGCTTGATCTGAAAGACTTTAAGAAAATGCTGCAATACATTTCGGACGAAGGTAAGAAAGAAATTGAGTCCGAATACGGAAAGATATCCACTGCTTCAACCGGTACAATTTTAAGAAAAGTTATAGAGCTTGAGCAGCAGCATGCTGATCTGTTTTTCGGGGAGACTTCATTTGAAGTAGAAGATCTTTTGAAAATTAATGAAGAAGGTAAAGGTGTAATATCTGTCATCCGGTTGACTGACATTCAAAATAAGCCAAAGCTCTTTTCAACATTTCTGCTTTGTCTTCTTGTAGAAATCTACAATACTTTCCCGGAAGAAGGAGATCCGGATCAGCCTAAGCTTGTGATATTCATTGATGAAGCTCATCTTTTATTTGATGAAGCTTCGAAGGCATTGTTAGACCAAATCGAAACGATAATAAAGCTAATTCGCTCTAAGGGCGTCGGAATATTTTTCTGTACACAAAATCCTGTTGACATACCGAATTCAGTCTTAAGTCAGCTCGGAATGAAAGTTCAGCATTCGCTGAGAGCATTCACGGCAAATGACAGAAAGCAGATAAAGCTGATAGCTGCTAATTATCCGTTATCTGATTTTTATAATATTGAAGAACTTTTGACTTCGATGGGCACAGGAGAGGCGGCAGTAACTGTATTAAGCGAAAAGGGAAATCCGACACCCCTTGCAGCTACATTGCTGTGTCCGCCGGCATCAAGGATGGATATTCTTTCACCTGAAGAGATTAATGAAATTGTCAGTAAGTCTTCGCTTGTAAAAAAGTATAATGAAGTCATTGACAGGGAAAGTGCTTATGAGATGCTTTCGAAAAAGCTTGAGGAAGTGCAGAAGGAAATGCCGGCTGATGGGAATGGAAGTAGAAGAAATGTAAAAGAAGAAAAGAGTACAGTTGAGAAAGTACTTACAAGCACTACTGCAAGACAGGTCGGCAGAACAGTTGCAAGAGAGCTGACAAGAGGATTGCTTGGTGTGCTTGGTATAGGCGGAAGTTCAAAAAGAAAAAAAACAGGTTGGTTTTAAACCATTTATTAATAAACTAAACATCCTTAACAAAGGAGAAAGGAAAAAGTAAGATGGACGATTTAATTAAATTTGTATCAGAGAAAACAGGCTTGTCAGCAGATCAGGCAAAATCAGCAGTAGAGGCAGTCGGAAGTTTCCTGAAAGATAAAATGCCGGGAGGACTGGGAGAGCAGGTGAAGAATTTTATGGAAGGGAAAGAAGTAGGCGGACTTGCAGGTATGGCAGCGAGTATTAAAGATAAATTGGGGCTTTAATTTTCAATTTAAGTTTGTAGGGTGCATAGTCTATGGAGTGTGTGGAGTGTGTGGAGTGTATGGAGTGTATGGAGTGTGTGGAGTGTGTAGAGTGTGTGGAGTGTGTTGAGTGTGTGGAGTGTGTGGAGTGTATGGAGTGTGTGGAGTGTATGGAGTGTGTGGAGTGTGTGG
>CAYNTN010000102.1:164-17278 GCA_964399995.1 uncultured Ignavibacteriaceae bacterium | reverse complement strand
CACGATTGACGATTCACGATTGACGATTCACGATTCACGATTGACGATTCACGATCACGTTTGAGAAAGCATACACGATTTTTATTTATTTCTAATTATGGATACAATGGTTAACTTTGTTTATTCAATATGAACGAATTCCAAAAAATATTTAAAAATAAAATAGTTCTTGCACCGATGGAAGATGTATCGGAACCGCCGTTCAGGCTTATTTGCAGGCGACTCGGGGCTGATATAGTTTATACAGAATTTATCTCTGCCGAAGGTCTGATACGTGATGCAAGAAAAGCACGGGCTAAACTTTTTTTTTATGAAGAGGAGCGTCCTGTCTCTATTCAGATATTCGGCGGGAATGAAGAGGTTTTGATTGATGCTGCCAAGATATCTGAAAGCGTAAATCCGGATTTTATTGATATCAACTGCGGGTGCTGGGTTAAAGATGTTGCATTGAGAGGTGCCGGAGCAGGACTGTTGAAAGATATACCGAAGATGACAAGTATAGCTGAATCGGTTTTGAAAAATGTAAATATTCCCGTTACTTTAAAAACAAGACTAGGGTGGGATGAGAATTCGATTGTCATTGTTGAAGTTGCTAAAATATTGGAAGAGGTAGGAATTCAGGCACTGACAGTTCACTGCCGACTGCGTTCACAAGGTAATAAAGGCAATGCAGACTGGAACTGGGTGAAAAGGATTAAAGATTCGGGAGTGAAAATTCCAATCATCTTGAACGGAAATATCAAAACTCCTGAAGATATAAAATTTGTCTTCGAAACTTTTGAGCCGGATGCAGTCATGATAGGGCAGGCTGCAATTTCAAATCCATGGATTTTCAGACAGGCTAAGTTTTATCTTGAAAATAATTATCACATGGAAGAACCCTCAGTTGAAGAGAGAATCGATATTTGCATAGATCATCTTAAGCTCGCATGCGAATTAAAAGGTGAACAACTCGGTGTGAGAGAATTCAGAAAGCACTATTCCGGTTATCTCAGAGACTTAAGAGATGTAAGTAAATTCAGACTTGATCTGATGCAGTTTAACGATTACAAACCCATTGAGGAAAAGCTTATCAATTTTAAGGAAGAATATGTTTCAGTTAGCAGTTAAAGTACACCAAAATCTAAAATTCACATTAAATGGAACGCTGAAAAAACTTCAACATTGATCATTCCCCTGCCAATGGAGAATATGAGATACTTCACAAATAATGACAGAATAAATTAGAAACGAAAATAAATCAGACACAAATAAATGAGTAAATATTATTCACCCGGCATTTTTTTTATAACGTTGCTTTTTTTATTTTTTAGTTCAAAAGAAATCTCATTATCAAATTTCGAAAAAAAAGCTGCTGTCACAAATAAATATTTGAAAGACAATGAGTGGACTGAACAGAAGCTTGCCTCAATGACATTGAGAGAAAAGATAGCTCAAATGGTAATATCAAATTCTGATGGATATACGCTGGATGAAAGTTCGACTGAATTTCAGAGGCTGCAAAATCTGATTGTAAACGAAAAGATAGGTGGACTTATTTTTTTCAAAGGAAATTCGGTGCAGGAAGCCGGTTTGATAAACCGGCTGCAGACAATGTCGGAAACACCTTTGCTTATCTCCGCAGATTTTGAAAGGGGAACAAAGATGAGGCTTGATGACGGTAGCTTATTCCCGAGTAATATGGCTCTCGGTGCAACTCGTAATCCCGAACTTGCTTATCAGATGGGACTGCAAATTGCAAAAGAATGCAAGGCGATCGGTGTACATCAGAACTATGCGCCAGTTGTGGATGTAAATAACAATTCGATGAATCCTATCATTAATGTCCGGTCTTACGGGGAAAATCCTGAGCTTGTATCCTCAATGGCAGATAAATTTATAAAAGGTTTGCAGGCCGGAAATGTCATTGCAACTGCTAAACATTTTCCGGGGCACGGTGATACGGATATAGATTCACACAGCGACCTTCCTGTATTGAATTTCAGCAGAGACCGTCTTGAAAACCTTGAACTGATTCCCTTTAAAAATGCAATAAAAAGTGATGTCATGTCTGTTATGATTGCTCACCTTTCACTACCCGCAATCGAAAATGAATCATTTGTTCCGGCTTCTTTGTCAAAAAGCATTATCGAAGGAGTTTTGATTGATGAATTGAAATTTTCCGGACTTGTAGTCACTGATGCATTGAACATGGCCGGGGTAGTAAAGCACTTTTCAACCTCCGATGTAGCATTAAGATGTGTAAACGCCGGTGTTGATCTAATTCTGATGCCGCAGGGCGAATCGGAAACAATTTCCGCTATCGAGCTGGCAGTGAATAACGGATCAATTTCAGAAGAGAGAATTAATTTTTCAGCCAGAAAAATACTTAATGCAAAAAACTGGCTTAAGCTGAATGAGAATAAGTATGTTGATATTGATAATGTTTCCTCAACAGTCAATTCGGATAATGCTAAAAGAATTTCACAGCAGATTGCAGATGAATCTTTGACTCTGGTCAAAAATAACAATAATCTGTTGCCTTTTAATTATTCCTCAAATCAAAACTGTCTCATAATCTCTCTAAATAACGGGAATGAAAAAGCTAATTCTGATTATTTTTTAAATACTTTTAATTCAGAAAATAAATTTAAATCCGTTTCTTATTACGATTTGTCAGGTGAAATCAATGATCAGGAGGAAATTATTTCCGACTCTGATAATTATGATGTCATCATAATTCCTATATATGCCAAAGTAAAAATTAAAACCGGAACTGTCGGACTACCGGAATCTCAGATTTCTTTGATCAATGCTATCACTTCAAAAGGTAAGAAAGTTTTGGTTATTTCATTTGGAAATCCATACCTGATACAAAGCTTTCCGGACATTGATTCCTATATTTGCGCATATGCCGACGCGGAAACTTCAATTAATTCCGCCATTAACTCTTTTTATGGAACTATTAAGTTCAAAGGAAAATTACCTGTTACTATAAGCAATCAATTCCAATACGGGGACGGAATAATTAACTAAGAATTAAGAATTGAAAATCTTTTTTACAATACTTTTTATTTCAGCTACAGGTCTTTCCTTTTCACAAAATCTTAATCAGCAATTCGACGGAATAAATTTTAATGTTAACGGGAGTATCTCACCTTCTCCTTTCAATGGAGGTATGAACAATGCAAGACTGCAGTTTGCTGACATTGACGGTGATAATGACCTTGATCTTTTTACTTTTGATGTTGATACGTCTTTATTTTTTTATCAGAATATAGGTACAGCTCAAAATGCAATCTTCAAATTGATGTCTAAACGCTATCAAAACCTTTATTTTAATAACTGGTTTTATTTCGTGGATATGGACAATGATAATGATCTTGACTTGTTCACGGGAGGAGAATTTCAGACTATTAAGTATTTCAGAAATGTTGGAACACCGAATTCCCCGTCTTTTTCTCTAATTATTAACGAACTTCGCACAAATACTGACACTGTTATTTACAGTGAATCAAACTGTGTCCCTGTATTCTGCGATATAGATGCCGACGGTGATAAGGATTTTTTCACGGGTCAGTCGCTTGGAACGGTTACCTATTATGAAAATATCGGTAACCAGATTAATTTCAGTTTCAAATACATCACGGATTTTTGGCAAAATCTGATTATTATTTCACCGGCTCTACTGAGCTTACAAAACCCCGATAATATTTATTCCCCTATAGAGAAAATTTATTACAATAAAATTATTAACACATATCCGGATGGCGGCAGGCATGGATCAAATGCCCTTGAATTCGTTGATATCGACAATGATAATGATTTTGATTTATTTTGGGGTGATTTGTTTTCTAAAGGAATTTATTACATTCAAAACAACGGTACACCGGCATCTCCTAACGTTGCAATAGTTGATTCGGTCTATCCTCACAACTCTTCTTTTATTTCACTTGGATATAACTCTACGCGGTTTGTAGATATTGATGCTGACGGTGACAAAGATATGTTTATTTCCGTATTGTATCTATCTCAAAACAGTAACAATTTTGTCTTTTACCGAAACAATGGTACTTCAGCAACTCCCTTTTTTCAGAGAGTAACAAATAATTATTTAAATAATGTTGATGTTGGAGGAAACAGTAATATAACATTCACTGATATAGATAATGACGGCGACCGTGATTTGTTTATTGGAAATGATTATGCAAAGCTTGCCTATTACCAAAATACAGGAACGGCTGTTTATCCGTCTTTTAATCTGGTGTCAGATTCACTTCCGTTGCTATCAGCAAGTTTCAATTTTTCACCGGCGTTTGCCGATCTTGACAATGACGGTGATAAGGATTTGATTCTCGGAAGCTATATAAAAGACTCACTCTGGTTTTACAGAAATACAGGAACTCCGGATAATTTTAATTTTACGCTTGAAGCCCGGGGTTATCAGATTGGAATTTCCACTTTAGGACAAAGCAGCACACCTGCTTTTGTTGATATTGACAATGACATGGATTACGATCTGTTTATAGGTGCAACAAACGGAAGGATTTTCTTCTATGAAAATACAGGAAGCCCTAATAATTTCAATTTTGTTTTCAGGACAAATTTTTATAACTCAATAGATGCCGGTGACGAAAGTATTCCGAGGTTTTACGACCTTGAATCTGACAGAGATTTTGATCTCTTCATAGGACGACAGGACGGAAATATTTCCTATTACAGGAATGACGGAAATGCTTCTTCACCTAACCTTGTATTCCAGACAAATAATTATAAAAGTATAAACGTGCACAGCAATTCCTGTCCCGAATTTACTGATATTGACAACGATACCGATCCGGATCTATTCATAGGCAATGTAAAGGGTGGTTTGTTCTATTACAGAAACGATGATGTTATCGGGATTCACAATATTTCAAATGAAGTTCCGGCTTCATTTCACTTGTATCAGAATTATCCCAACCCTTTTAATCCATCCACTAAAATCAAATTTGACTTGAGTCACAGTTCGAATGTAAAACTCTCTGTTTTTGATATTTCAGGAAAGGAAATAGATGTTTTGGTGAATGAAAATTTGAACACAGGAACTTATGAATTTACCTGGAATGCAGGAAATTTGTCAAGCGGAGTTTATTTTTATGTTTTTAAAGCAGGTAACTTTGTAATGAATAAAAGTATGCTGTTTGTTAAATAGAAATACATTATTTTACAATCAACCCCAAAATTTTAATTAACTTAGTATATTTAACTTAATAATTAACTATTATGAAGATTAAAATATTATCTCTGCTTGTATTTCTTTGTTTGTCTGCGTTGAACATTAATAATTTAAATGCAGGGGACAGAAAAATACTTGTTGAAAGATTTACAAGCTCCACATGCTATCCTTGTGCACTTGCAAATCCAACCCTTGAAGCATTTTTAAATGCATCCGATCCGGAAAAAGTTGCGAATATCAGCTATCATATGAACTGGCCCGCTCCGGGTAATGATCCAATGTATCATATTAACCCTACGGACAATAACGCAAGAAGAACTTTATATGGCGTGAATTCAATTCCGGATTGGTTTTTTGACGGAGTATTAAATGTAGGTACTTCAACTTCTGCATTGCAGACAGCTTACAATCAGAGAATTAATCTGCTCAGCCCTGTTACTATAATTGTTTCCGAAGTGAGAAACGGTAACAATGTTACTGTCAAAGCCGATGTTCACTGTGAAGGTTTCCTGCCAAATCCGAATGTAACTATCCAGTTTGCGGTAATTGAAAAAATTGTTTATTACAACGGAACTAACGGGGAATCAAGCTATACTTATGTAATGAGAAAATTACTTCCCGGCTCAAACGGAACGTCAGCAACATTATTACCCGGGGATAAAGTTAGTCTTGAATACTCATATGTAATGGATGCCGCCTGGAATTCTGCATTAATCCAGAATATGGTTTTTGTTCAGGCGTCACCTGTCGAAATTCTGAATTGTGCTCATCCCTTAACTAACTTTAGCCTTGTCTCTTCTCCGGGATTCAAAGTTGTAATTCCGGGACAAAGCGGATCAGGAACATTTGAATTAAAAATTCCTGCAGTTGCTGCAGGTTATACTTCACCTGTTTCTTTTACTTATGAAGTAATTCCAGCAAACTCAGGAATAACTGCATCCTTCCCTTCTGGTAACACCATTAGCAGTTTCCCGGGAACTCTAAGTGTTAATGTCTCTTCAACTGCAAGTGTCCCTGTTGGCGAATATCAAATTGTTTTTACCGGTACAAATACATCAGGAATATCTCATAAAACATTTGTCAACTTTCTGGTAGGAAAAAATTATGTCACGGTAAAAAATTCCAGACCATTGCTGTCATTTAAGGTAGATGGCAATGTTTATACAACGGGCAGAGCATTTTCATGGGACTTAAATTCATCACATACATTGGAAGCAGTTTCTCCTCAGACTTTTGGAAATATAAGATATATTTACAGCAATTGGAACAATGGAGGTTCACAGGTTCAAACTATTACTGTAGGCACCTCAGCAAGTGATTATTACTCAAATTACAGAGCACAGTACAGACTTCTTGGCTCATTACAGCCTTCAGGATTACCGGTGACCATTTCCAATTCAGGAAGCTTTCTTGACTCAGCATCAGTCAACAATATAACCGTATCAGCCTATCAGGTTCAGCACAATGGAAAAACTTATTATTTCAACAGGTGGGAAGGTACAGGTTCAGGTTCGTACACAGGTACTAATCATACAGCAGCTATCACTATGAATGGATTCATACTTCAAAAAGCAGTTTTTGATACAATAGATGTTGGTATTTCAAATTATAGTTCAACAATTCCTGATAAATTTGCTTTGTATCAGAATTTTCCGAATCCGTTTAATCCGACCACTACCATAAAATTTGACATCGCAAGAGCTTCGATTACTTCTCTTGTAATTTATGACATGCTTGGAAAGGAAGTAGCTTCACTGGTAAATCAGAATCTTACACCGGGAAGTTATCAGTATTCGTTCAATGCCTCTAATTTTCCTAGCGGAATTTATTATTACAAAGTCAAAACAGATGAGTTTACAGAAATTAAGAAGATGATCCTTTTGAAATAATTTTTGAAGTTTTTTAAAATTTAAAAAATGTTCCTCTGCTGTAGCAGGGGAACATTTTTTTGTATAGCAGTAATGAGAAATTTACTTTTTGTAATTTTTGGTATAAAGTGTATAATTAACTGCACTTTGTTCAATGCTCTTTATTTCTTCCTCATTTAAATTTCTTACAATCCTTGCCGGCACTCCTGCAGCAAGTACTCCTTCGGGAATAATAAAATTCTCTTTTACCAGAGAACCCGCTGCTACGATTGAATTTGAATTGATTGCTGCATTATCAAGTATGATGGCACCCATACCGATAAGAACATTATCATTTATTCTGCATCCGTGAATTGTAGCGTTATGTCCAATAGTCACGTCATTTCCTATTGTCAGAGAATATTTATCGTGTGTTACGTGAAGCACGCTCCCGTCCTGAATATTTGTTCTGTCCCCTATTCTGATAAAATTCACATCTCCGCGGACGACTGCATTAAACCACACACTTGATTCATTACCTATCTCAACATCTCCGATTACAACTGCCGTATCGGCTATATAAACATTAACTTTAAAAATTGGGAATTTACCTTTGTATTCTAAAATCATTGAGATTACAAACTGATTTTATTCTCTCGGCTGTCCGCCAGATCAATCTCTATCTCTCCCTGTCTTAAATTAGTCCTGTCAATTGGAAATAACGCAATATTTTCCTTTGCCCACTTTGCTGCAATGCCGTTCAGCGGACTTGTGACATTATAACTCTGATATGAAATCATTTCGCCAATCTGATAAACAATATCAACAAGAGTCTCTCCGGAAGCCCAGTAATCTCCGATACAAATATCATTTGGCGAAGCCATCCTGAAATTAGGATGGAACATTTCGGAAAGTAAATTACACTGCGGTTTTAATCTTGGATAATCAGAATGAAGATATATTTCAAATCTGTGTTCTTTAATAATTTCAAGCTCTTTACGGTTTGTTTCAGGATTTTCTGTTAACTTTAATCCTTTTAGATTTTTAATATCGACAAAATATCTTTCCGGAGGAAGCTCTTCTCCTTCAAATTCAAAACTGATATACGGATGATTAGAGAATTCCTCTTTCATTTTCTTAAAATCCGAAATTAATCTTCTCTGCCTTGGACTCATGCGATTTACGATTTATTTTGACGATTAAGGTTTGACGATTGACGATTTCACGATTGACGATTAACGATTGACGATTCACGATTGACGATTCACGATTCACGATTGACGATTCACGATTAACGATTCACGATTAACGATTCACGGCAACTCCAACTCCTGCCCTAATCTAATATCATTTTTATTCTTAATATTATTTTGTTTCATTATTAATGCCATAGCACTTTCATCATTATAGAATTTCATTGCAATTTTTTCAAGATTATCACCTGCTTTGACTCTATATTTCCTTTTCGACGTTTCACTGTTAACTTCGCTTCCTTTAATTGTCAATGGATTATCAGCATTATTTTTTATTACTGCATTACTACTATCCACTGCTACACTTTTTTTCAATTCCAGCTCTGTTACCAGTTTATTGAGCCTCTCGGTCAGCTTTTTATTTTCATTCTTCACTTCATTCAGTTCCTTTATGTACTGCTCTTCTAACAATGATTTTTGATTAATGTCATAAATATTATAAATCATTAAAAGCAATATACATAGGGTTAGTAAAAGAAATACAATACTTCTGATGTTTCTGAATGAATCATTTTTTTTTGTGTTCGCATTACTATCGGTAATCTTTAACAAATCAGAATCTGTATTGAGAGGAAGTATATATTTGAACTCATCTTCCGGATCAGCATTGTAAACATAATACCCGTCTGATTTTACAATCTTTCCCTCCCTCCAATGGTAAAATCCGCGTTCTTTTATCGTTGGATCAAATACATAAGCAACCATATAATCTATATTAAAAAAATTTTCCTGTATGAACAAATCATAGTTCGATAAAAATACAGTATGCCCGGGATGTGAATGAAACCAACCTAGTATTTTGCTGCTGGGAAAATCATTTTCCCTGGCTTCGTTTATGTAATCCCAGGTTTCATGAGTGAATGTCAAACGTGATAAGGTAGAGTTACTGTGTTTAGCGGTAATAAAATTGTTTATAAGAATAAAATTTTTCTTTTCTCTATTTCTGCAAACATCTCCAACGAGTACACCTCCAAGTTCATTATTCATATCCCCTGAAAGAAAACCGTCAATTTGATTCAGAGTTTTAGATAATATAAAAATTTTCAAATCATCTTCATTCCCGTTTTTTCCAAAATATTCAGAATCCAATGGAAAGTCCCGAAGCTTTATTTCTTTCTCATTTGAATTATCTTTAACTTCTATTTTCATTTGATTCAAATATAATCAATGCCGGAAATATATTAAAATCAAATAAACCGGATTAATTCTTTAGAACTATCCTTCTCGGTGCAATACCGGTTGTGTATGTTCCAAGCAGTACCCCACCACCGTCATATACATACAGACTTCCGTTAACAAGAAAATTTTTAGCATCTGCAACATAATGTCTGACATTTTTGCTGTCATAATTATATCCGTAAAAATAATCAGTAGTTGTATTCGGATTACTAATAACAAGAGATGCTGCTTTCGTTGTGAGATTCAATCTGACGATGTTGTTTGTATTTGATATAAAGTAAATATTATTACTGTTTGCATCCACTGCAATATCTTTTCCGAATCCTGAAACGGCAAATCCGTTGTCTATTACGAAAGAATCAAGTATGGAATAATTATTCGGATCTATCTTATAAATAATGCCCAAGGCAGGAGCACCGGGACAACCAACAAGTAATTTCATATCATTGGTGATGGCAAGCGAAGAAGGTGTCTGTCTGACTTTAATAGTTGCTGTCACTACATCAGCCGTTGCATCAATGACCGAGACAGTCGAATCAGTAGCTCCGCCAAATACACTCGTGTTACATACAAATACCTTATTCCCTAATGCTAAAATTTCCTGCGGAAAAATGCCTACATTAATTGTTGTTATGGTTGTCAATGAATTTTTATCAACAACTGAAACATTATTTGCCGTTCCATTGGTAACATATAATTTTCCGTTTGCTGTTGTCAGTGAATATGGATTTGTACCGACGCTGTTCGATAATATCACAGTTCCGTTTGTATCTGCCTTAAATATCTTTCCTGCAGCCCCAAAATTTCCCTGCTCGGTAATATACAGATTGTTATTATTCAGAATCATTCCGTCGGGAACGAGTCCCAGTGAACCCGGATTAAACAAACTTTCGTTAAAGAACCCATTAGCGAGATTATAAAAGGACAGCCTGCTGCTCCCCGCACTAAAGCCTCCTTCCGACAAAATATATGCTCCTTCAGCCGCGGTTCCGGTCACAGGTGTTGGAGTTACTACGTCATCTCTGTCGCAGGCGGATAAATATAAACTGACAATGAGTATTACTGACAAATAAAATGTTTTCAATTTTTACCTTTCGTTCAATTATTTTTTTAAAGTTCCAGAATTGTGTTAAATTTTGTTTCACCTGTTTCAATCATTTTACATATGTAAGGTATGCAAAGCCTGCAATTTGCGGCAACCATTTTGACTTCCTTGAGCTCATCAAGTGTATTAATATTTCTTTCAATCATAATTTTCTTCATCTCTTCAAATGTAGTATCATAGCAAATACATTTGGTTATATTCACAGTATTATCCATTATTAAAAAGTTATAATTATTCTAAACTAAGATCCATAATCTCAAAAATCAAAAATCTATCCCCACTCTGATAGGAATTCCCTTATCAAAATAATGTTTGACCTTTCTCATTTCAGTAATGAGATCTGCTTTATCTTCAAGCCCCTCCCAGAGCTTATGCCCTGTCATTACCAGCTCAAACCTTTTATTCTTTTTCCATAGCTCAATCAACTCATCTATATCTTTTTTATCAAGCAAATGATAAACCACTGCAGCTATTGCTTCATCCAGTATCAGAATGTCCTGTTTTCCATTCACAATCAAATCTCTTGAGATCTCAAGTGCTTTCCTTGCTTCTTTAAAGTCATCTTCTGAATTCTTAAACCTGAATGTACCATCTGCATTCATTCTTTCACATCCGGTAGAAAAAAATTCTATATCATACCCTGTTTCCTTTAATTTTCTTAATGTATTCAGCTCGGCATAATGCTCGTTCTTGCCTTCATAACCTTTATCAAACTGAACAAGCCTGACCTTCAACCCAGCTCCGAGTGCGCGTATTATTAAACCAATTACACAGGTTGTCTTGCCTTTACCATAACCGTAATAAATATGAAAACAATGTTTATCTTCTTCTGTTAGATTCTTATAATTTTCGATTGTCTGCATTATTTTTTCCTTGTATTTCTTACCGCCTGCTTTCTTTGCATCTTCGATTTTAGTGATTACTTTTTTCATATTTTTTTTAGTTATTTCAATGATAACAATTGAATACTAATTGATACTCGAATACTCAGTACACAAGACTAAGGCTTAGTTTATAATTCCTCAAAGGCATCGGATACCCGGAGATGATCTGATAATTATAGTTCAGAATGTTATTGACCTCTAACTTCAGTTGAGCATTTATCTTTTGCAAAGTAATTTTTTGAAATATATTTCCTTCGATCATATCAAAGGCTCCGAGGTATTCCGTATTTTCAATATTCGTGTACCTTTTTCCGGTAAAAGTATAAAATAAATTCAGACCGGTGTCCTTGTATGTAAACGCAATGTTACATTTGGCAAGATCAAGCGGAATATAAAATGTCTGTTTACCAAATGACGGATCATTTTCATTATCACTGCTCTTATTTGTTGATTGTGTATAAGAGTAATTCAGATTAATATTCAGACTCATGTTTTCGGATATGTCTTTATTGATATTCCCTTCCAGAAGAATCGAGTTTGAAAGTGACTTGCCAATATTCTTAGGTGTCCAATATCCATTCGAATTAGGAGACCAGACAATTTTATCCTTAGCATCAATATATGTGTATGTCAGCTCAACTGTATTATCTGAAATCAGATTAAATCCATAAATAACTCCTGCATCAATGTTTACCGAGCTTTCCGGTTTCAGAGAAGTATTCCCGATATCTTTCCAGTACAATTCATTAAAAGTGGGTGCTGCAAAATTATTTCCGGCATTCGCTTTAAAGTTAAGTGCTGAATTCCTTATTGGCTTTATGTTAACTCCCAGCATCCCCGACACTGCACTTTGTTTTATATCAGAAATATAATCATATCTTAAAGAAGGATATATCTTCAAAAGCCCGCTGACTTGTATTTTGGAGATTGCAAATAATCCGGGCTGAACCCTGTTAACATTATCACTGACCTCATTGCTTTTCAAAGCTGCATAACTTATATCATAACCTGTGACTAGCTCATAATTTTTCTTTGAATAATTCAATTGTGACGTGTTAGACAGGTAAATATTTTTATAGTAACTGTCGGCAATGAAATCATCTGTATAATTTGATAAATTATTCTGATAGTTCAATTGTGATCTTATTAAAACATTTCCTGATAAATTATTCTCATATGATAAAACATTATTCCAGTTCTTATCACTTTGAATATTATTAGCCGGAGCTGAGCCTGTTTCGACCCCGGGGATGCTTCTTGACAGGGATGAATAATTGCTGTAAATATTCAGCTTTGATAACTTGTTAAGAACATAGTTTATTGTTGCGGAGTAATTGGTAAAATCGTATCTGGAGTTCTCTCTCTCTTTTAGTATTCTATTTGTCCCGCTTTTGAAATAATATTCATAGTTATTCAAAGATGATTCATTTGAATAGCTAAGATTAACATCAAGTTTGCTTAAATTTTTATCAACCCCGATATAAATTTTCCTTTGTTCGTATGACCCAACCTGTCCGTTCAGCTTCAATCCGAGATCTTTTTGAAGATCATTTTTAGTAATCACATTTACTACTCCCCCCATTGCTTCTGAACCGTAAATTGAACTCGAACCATTATTTAATATTTCAATGCTTTCTATATTATCTTTAGTAACAGTGTTAAGATCTATCAGATTATTCTGAGATGAATTCATTTTGAATCCATTCAATAAAACCAATGTATGTTCAGCTCCAAGACCATTTAGTGAAATTGTGTTGAGTGAATAGTTTCCTCCGTAGGATTTTATATAAACTCCTGCTCCAAGCTGAAGCACATCAGACAGGGTTTCCCCGTTCTTATTTTCAATATTGGTTTTATCTATGTATTGCACTTTCACAGGTGAATCAAATTCATTTGTTCTGATCCTGTTGCTGAAAATATTGATCTCATCTGTTTTGTATTTTACAGAATCTTTAGTTTGTGCTAAAGCTATTCTGAAAGACATCTCAATCAAGAATATTAAAACCAATAATATGTATTTAATAGAAATCAATAATTTTTATTTTAAATAGAACAATTAAATTCTCACGATAACAATTATCAACGGACAGTTTGTAATTAATTAGTAACTTAAGTTGACCGCTTTTATAATTGAAATTTGTTTTTTGCCACAAATTCACACGAATGAACACGAAAATCATTTCTTTTAATTCGCGACAATTAGTGCAAATTCGTGGCGTATTCTAACTTTTTTAGAAAAACCGCTCAACTTGAGTTAGTAATTTGTAATTAGAGACTTCTGAAAAACTAGACTTCTGTGTTTGTCATTCCGGAAATGCTCTTAGCGGAAATCCATTCCAATCATAATTTTGCTGATCGGATTCCCGACAAAAGCACTCGGGAATGACAGTAAAGGTGTTTTCAGAAGTTTGTAATTTGTAATTAAAAAGAAAACTCCCGGCTTCTATTACCCGTCATAAGAAAAATTTATATGATGAGTTCAAAGAAACCGGGAGTTTCCTGAATATTATTCATATATCTTTTCCCTCGAAGATTTATTGAAACAATATCCGGCAGGTCTCCTGACTTAAAAGCTGTTTCCGGATCGCCTTCCCATTCTAAAATTCAGAGCAGTGGACTGTTGATCCGGTCTTCTTTATTACAGTTGCGGGGACAGCTACGGTATCTCACCGTATTCCCTATTAATCTCTTTTTACAGAGAACCAGAATATTTTATAATTTTAAACTATGAATTTAATGAATTCTGTGAAATAATAGTTTAAATTTATCATTTATTATAAAGAACTATACAAAATTACAAATATTAATTCTAAATCACAAATTAACTCACTTTAAAACTGGCAAAGTACCTTTCATCTCAAAAACAAATTCATCTTTACCCGGACTATAATATTTTTGAATGAGCAAATTTTTCATTGTTCCTCCTTCATCATAGGTAAGCAAATACTGAGATGATGCAATCCTGTCAATTGTAACCTTGTCTGATTTCGAAACCAGAGGAAAAATTTTCTCTTCAAGATAAATCTGCAAATCTATATCATCATTCTCACGCAATATTTCCTGCACTAATGCTGAACTGAAAGCTTCTTCCGGAGTTAATGTGCTGTCATCATCAGAGCCTCCTTCATTATCATTCTGTGTCAGATTATTATCATCTCCGGATCTTTGTTTAGCATTATCATCTTTATTACATGAAATACAGATTACAGTTATTATAATTAGTAAAAATAATTTTATATATTGTTTCGGATTCAATTAAATATTGTTTGTAATTCGTAATTATTGAATGACCCCCATTTCCCTTCCGATTTCACCGAACAATTCAAGAATTCTGTCTAAATGCTTATCCTCATGAGTTGCCATAAATGAAGTCCTGAGCATTGCCATTCCGGGCGGGACACCGGGTGAAATGAATGCATTAACAAAGACTCCCGCGTCAAATAATTTTCTCCAGAATTTAAAAACCAAACCATCTTCACCCAGTACAACCGGTACTATCGCAGTTCTGCTGTCTATCACGTTAAATCCCAGTGCTTTGAATGACTTTCTCATTTTCTCTGCATTCGAAATTAGCTTAGTAATTCTTTCCGGCTCTGCCTTTAATATTTCGAGAGCGGCATCTGCTGCGGCAACCGAGGCAGGAGTCGGTGATGCTGAAAATATCAGTGCAGGTGAATGGTGCTTTAAATAATTTATAACTCTTTCGTCTGCTCCAACAAATCCTCCGAGTGAAGCAAATGTTTTTGAGAAAGTTCCCATAACCATATCAACCTCGTCTACCAAATTAAATTCCGAAGGTGTTCCCCTTCCTCCTTTTCCGATTACTCCAGTAGAGTGTGCATCATCAATCAGAATCCTTGCATTATACTTTTTACAAAGTTCTACCAGCTTAGGCAACTCAACTATTTCACCTGTTGTGGAGAAAACGCCGTCCGATGCAACAAGCTTTGCAGCTTCAAGCGGGATTTTCTGAAGAACTTTTTCAAGGTCTTCCATATCATTATGCTTATATCTTTTGAACTCAGCGAATCCTCCTTTTGCCATCATATTAGCAGCAACAATGCATGCATGATTATCCTTGTCTGAAATTATGTAATCACCTTTTGAAACAAGTGTTGGAATTATTCCCTGCGCGGTCTGATAACCCGTAGAAAAAAGCAATACCGCCTCTTTACCCAAAAAATCAGCGAGCTTTTCTTCAAGCTTTATGTGTAAGTCTAATGTCCCGGTAAGATATCTTGAACCTGAGCAGCCCGTTCCGTAATCCTTAATTGCTTGTATTGCAGCTTCTCTGACTTTAGGATGTGCCGTAAGTCCGAGATAGTTATTTGATCCGGCCATAATAATCTGCCGTCCTTCAATCTTTACCACAGGTCCTTCGTTCGCTTCAATTGCTCTAAAATAAGGATAAAAATTCGCTGCTTTTACTTCATCTGCTCTGGTGAAATTTAAACACTTTTCAAATAAATCCATTTAATTTTCTTATAAATTTTAAAATTAAGTTAAAGTTTTAAACATAGAAAATACGAATTATAATTTTTAACTTCTATTGAATTTCAAGTAGAAACCTTAATCTTCTAAGCTGATACACAGAAGCTGCTGTAAACTTAACGTATTGGCATTCCAAAAAATTAAATTCAATTGAAAGCACTTATTACCGGCGCAACCGGATTTGTCGGAAGCCATTTAGCCGACAAACTTTTAGAAAAAAATTATGAAGTTTACTGTCTCAAAAGGAAAACTTCCTCTACAAGATGGCTCGATGATAAAAATGTAAATTACGTTGATGGAGATTTATTTTCAAACGAAGCACTCGAAAAATGCATCAGCGGGATGGATTATGTTTTTCATGTAGCAGGCGTTGTAAAAGCAAAGACTAAAGAGGGGTTTTATCATGGTAATTATTACTCTACAAAAAATCTTCTTGAGATTACCAATAAAGTTAATCCGGACTTAAAAAAGTTTGTTCATATCTCTTCACTTGCCGCTTGCGGACCGGCTAAAACAAATAAGCCAGTCAACGAAGAAACTAAACCTGATCCAATAACCACTTACGGGATTACAAAGCTTAAAGCCGAAGAGGAAGTGGAAAAGTATAAAGATAAATTTCCTGTTACCATTATCCGTCCGCCTGCTGTATTCGGTCCGAGAGATACTGAAATTTTAATTTACTTTAAAACTTTTTCCAGAGGATTAAACAGCGTCATAGGTTTTGATGCAAAATATTTAAGCCTTGTATATGTAGAAGACCTTGCAGATGGTATCGTGCTCGCTGCTGAGAATGAAATTGCAAACAGTCAGAAATATTTTATGTGCTTTGATGAGGCTTATAACTGGGATGAAATTGGTTCAATAACATCAAAGCTTCTGGGCAAAAAAGCTTTGAAAATCAGATTACCTCACTCGGTTGTATATTCTGTTGGATATCTGGCTGAACTCTTTTCTACATTCTCTAAAAACCCGGCGACACTTAATCTTGAAAAATGTAAAGACATTACACAGCTGAGATGGGTTTGCTCAAATGAAAAAGCAAAGCAGGAACTTGGCTTTAAGCCAAAACATACACTGGAAGAAAGTTTTCATAAGACTATAAATTGGTACAGGGAAATGAAATGGATCTGATAGAGATATGAGATTTGAGATATGAGA
>CAYNTN010000102.1:0-64 GCA_964399995.1 uncultured Ignavibacteriaceae bacterium | reverse complement strand
TATGAGATTTGAGATATGAGATTTGAGATATGAGATTTGAGATATGAGATTTGAGATATGAGAT
>CAYNTN010000101.1:0-17362 GCA_964399995.1 uncultured Ignavibacteriaceae bacterium | reverse complement strand
TTAATTCTTAATTCCTAATTCTTAATTCCTAATTCTTAATTCTTAATTCTTAATTAAAAATATAGATAACTAGTAACACAATTATTATCATCCCTGAAACCATAATATAAGCATATTGCTGAAGCTGGCCAGACTGAAGACCCTTTATTTTATCCGAAGTAAGATTCGTCACATAAGCAATGCCGTTCATTGTTCCGTCAACTATATGCCTGTCAAACCAAGCAACAGGCACTGATATTAAATTAAAAATAATTTTCTTTGTTATAAAAATGTAAATCTCATCTATGTAAAATTTTCTGTAAATAACTTCATAAACTCCGCCGAGAGAAGATTTAATTCTATCAGGCAAATTGGTTTCCTTTTTGTACAAGGCATAAGCAGTAAATATTCCTGTCAGAGCAACTGCAACAACCGGAACTGCAATATTCCAGTGGAAATGAATTTCAAACGGCTTACCGTCAGACGTTACAAGTTCATTGAACGGGATGAATCCAGCAACAGCCGAAGCAATTGCAAGAAATATCAGAGCCAGCTGCATGCTTTTAGGAGCTTCGTGCGGCTTACTTTCATATTCTTTTGCCTTATTCATGAATACACCAAAGTATAAACGGAACATGTAATAAGCCGTAATTCCGGCGACGAGACAGCTGATTAAAAATACCGGCATGTTTCTTTCGTAAGCCGCTACGAGTATTTCATCCTTGCTGAAAAATCCGGAGAACGGAGGAATCCCTGCAATTGCTAGACAAGCAATAAGAAAAGTTATATGAGTTACCGGTAAATATTTTTTTAATCCTCCCATATCATTTATATCATTGCTGTGAACAGCATGTATTATTGCGCCTGCTCCCAGGAATAGCAAAGCTTTGAACATTGCATGTGTGAATAAATGAAACATCGACGCCATGAATCCAAGTCCTTCAGCTCCGCCATAACCTGAAACACCAAGACCTACCATCATTAAACCTATCTGTGAAATTGTTGAAAACGCCAGTATTCTTTTTATGTCAGTCTGCGAACATGCAATCACTGCGGCAAACAGTGAAGTAAATGCTCCGACAAATGCTACGACTTCCAGTGCTACCGGTGCAGAAAATACATACAGCGGAAACAATCTTGCAACAAGATAAACTCCTGCAACTACCATTGTTGCAGCGTGAATGAGAGCGGATACAGGTGTTGGACCTTCCATTGCATCAGGCAGCCAGATGTGGAGCGGGAACATTGCTGACTTTCCTGCGCAACCTATAAAAATCAGAATCAATGCCCAGGTCATTGAAGACAGTCCCATGAAAACAGCCGCTGATCCCATTTGTAATACAGGACCGTTAGCATCCGTAAGCTGAATGAAATCAAATGTTCCTGTAATAGAAGAGAGTATTAATATTCCTATTAAAAATCCCAGGTCGGCAAATCTTGTTACTATAAATGCTTTCTTAGCTGCAGCAACTGCCGTTGGTCTGTCATAATAATATCCTATCAACAGATAAGAAGAAATCCCGACCAGCTCCCAGAAAACATAGGTCTGAAATATATTGGTGGCAATTACCAATCCGATCATGGAAAAAGTAAACAGGGAAAGAAAAGAATAATATCTCGAAAATCCTTTTTCACCTTTCATGTAGCCGAGACTGTAAATGTGAATCATCAGAGAGACAGTTGTAATTACAACAAGCATCATTACGGAAATTGGATCGAGAAGAATTCCCATGTTAATAAAAAGTCTATCAGAAAATCTCAGCCACTCGAAATTAGATACAATTAACTTCTGATAAACTCCGTCAGCTTTTCCGCTGACAAAAAAATAATTATATGCAGCTATATAAGATAATACAGCAGAAATAAAAACACTTAATACCCCGGTGATCCCTGAAACAATCGGCTTTAATTTACCGCCGGCTAAACCAATTAAAAGAAACGAGAAAAAAAGAATTAAAGGAATGAATAATGTATAAGTAAAAGATTCCATCTGTGAATGGTTAAAATTTTTGTTTAAAAAGTGAAAAGAAAATTTACAATATATTTATCAGCTCTTCTTCATCACTCACCAGTACTTCCCTTGCATTCGAACCGTTCTTTGGACCTACGATTCCTGCTTCTTCAAGCTGATCAACAATCCTTGCCGCCCTTGCATAGCCTAGTTTCAATCTCCTCTGCAAAGTGGATGTAGAGCACTGCTGAAGCTTGAAAATTAATTTTGCGGCTTCTTCAAACAATTCATCACGGTCATCTGAATCCCCGTAAACTGAAGTCTTCTTTTTTTCCAGTATTGAAGGCAAAAGATATGGCTTTGTAAATCCCTGCTGCTCTTCGATAAATTCAGCTACTTTTTCGCATTCGTCAGTTGTAATCAATGCATTCTGAATTCGTATCGGTTTCGAAGATGCGGCCGATAAGTAAAGCATGTCACCGTTTCTTAATAACTGATCTGCGCCTCCCATATCGAGTATGGTTCTGGAATCTATCTTCGATGCGACCTGGTAAGCGATCCTGACAGGAAAGTTTGCTTTGATAACTCCGGTAATTACGTCAACCGACGGACGCTGTGTAGCAACTATCAAATGAATTCCCACAGCTCTTGCCATCTGTGCTATACGCGCTATCGGCTCTTCAATTTCTCTCTTAGCTGTAATCATCAGATCTGCAAGCTCGTCAATTATCACAACTATGAACGGCATCTTCTTATGCCGTATTACATCATTGTCTTTTAGTTTTCCCTCTGAATATTTCAGATTATATGCTTCAATATTTCGGACTCCGGCATTGGCAAGCTTGTCATATCGGTTTTCCATCTCGCACTCTACACTTTTCAAAATTGATACTGCGTTCGAGGGACTTGTAACTATGCTTTCGTTTATGTCAGTTGAAGTTGCAAGGAAATGCTTTTTTAATTTTGAATACAGGCTAAGCTCTATCTTTTTCGGATCTATCATTACAAATTTCAGATCCGAAGGATGAAGCTTATAAAGAAGACTTCCGATGATTGTATTTATTCCGACACTCTTTCCCGAACCTGTAGCACCCGCAATCAGCAGGTGCGGCATTTTTGCAAGATCATCAATAAATACTTCTCCGTCAATTGTTTTTCCGAAAGCTATTGGAAGACTTTTCTTACTGTCATTAAATTTTTGAGAAGTGAATAAGCTTTTTATTCTTACAAGCTGAGCTTTCTTATTTGGAATTTCAACGCCGACAGTTCCCTTTCCGGGTATCGGAATTATCATGCGAATTCCTTTTGCTTTCATTGCAAGAGCAATGTCATCCTGCAGCGATTCTATTTTTGATAATTTTACATCAGGTGCAGGAACGAGTTCATAAAGAGTCACAACCGGTCCGGGAGTTGCAAAAACTTTCTCAACTTCTATACCGAATTTTAGCAGCTTTGCCTGAAGCAATCTTCCGTTTTCAGTCAGCTCTTCATTCGGTATGACTTCAAACTCTTCCTGTGTCGGCTCGATGAGCAAATCAGGCTTCGGGTATTTATATTTTTCAAGCTTCTCTTCTACGAAATCTTCTTCCCTGTTGCTTTGAAGCTCATCAACTTCATTCGAGTTTTCCGGATTGATATCTATTTCATCTGCATCTGTTTCCGAAAGTGAATTGCTTATGAGCTCCGGCTGCTGTTTTGATCCTTTAACTTTTTTCTCTTTGATTAAAATTTTAGCCGGCTCTTCGGATTTAGGTCTGTTGATTTCAGTTTCTTTAATTAAATCCTCATCAGTTAACCCTGCTGCTTCAAGCTGTTTGGAATATTTATTTTTTAATATTCGCTCACGCTCTTTTTTTAATGCTTCTTCGACTTCAATATCTTCAGGGCTTAAATTTGAGCTGATGGAATTTTGATTGACTGATTTTTCTGCATCTTTCAATCCTTTACCGGTAATAAGCTCTTCTTTTTCTTTATGAAAACTTTCTTTTACCCTTTCTGCGAACAATTTAAACCTTGCCAGGGTCTTTATGATGTTGCCGTCTATTAGCAGCATGGAAAAAAGAATCAAAGAAATTCCGAAAAACAGCGATGCGCCTACACTTCCCAGAGTATGATAAAATACAGATGCAAAAAAATCTCCTGTAGTCCCGCTGAGTTTTGAAGAAATGTTTTCTTTACCCGAGAATATTTTTAAAAGTCCAAAGGAAGATGAAAGACATATCATTATAAGTATCGAATAAATGCTGAACTGTACTGCCTTCCCTAAAGGCTTTTTTCTGACAAGTGAAATACCGAATACAAGAAATATCAGTGCAGTTATGATTGAGAAATATCCGAAGACATTATTGATAAAAAAGTTTGATACATAAGCTCCTGCAATGCCAAGCCAGTTAAATGTTACATAAACAGCTGAATATGCTTCCTTTCTGAAAATATCAATAAAGGATAATCTTTCAAGAGTTGTCTGATCCTTTGCGGAATAAGAAATTATTGCTAGACCAAGTAAAATTCCGAAGATAAATATGAGGAATCCCAGAAGCTGTTTTTTCAGATCGGTTGAAATGCTGAAGTCTTCCTGAGACGAAGGTTTTTTTCGGTTTGCGGGTTTTGATTTTGTATCTCTGTTTAAGCGTGAAACTTTGCTTTTTCTCATTTTGAAAAATTAAATTAGCAACTATGTTTCGCTTATCTTCTCCTTCTTAACTTCATGTGTCTTAATGCCTATGTTTATTCTCTTCATTTTGGATTTCTGATCCGAATCATCCTCGAATTGCTCCCTGAATCTTATGACTCCGTTTCTGTAAATGGGAATATAGGGATATGAATCCAGCTTGGAGCTTATTTCCAGATCCTTTTCGAATCCGATGCTGATCAGGTGCTTTCCATGCTCAGAAGCATGGAACAGTTTTAATATTTTATCCTGTGACGGAACGTTAACTGTCATGGCAAGGTCATTACACAAATTTAATGCGGCGATCTCAGAATCTCTCATTTCAAGATTTCTTCCGGCACTCAATTTATGAATAATCATTCCAGCACAAACTGAATCTTCAAGGCAAAAATCATTTAACTTACCCGAACAGATTATCGTGAAATCTTCGTCAACTGAATTAACATAGTCTACAATTGCTGAAATATTCACAAAACTTCCTAAAATACACAGCTTTGCAAACTTTGATTTTATAATCGCAAGCGTTCCGTTAGTAGTGCTGAATATGAGTGATTTGTCTTTGACTGTTTCGGGTGAGTATTCCAGCGGGGAATTTCCAAGATTAAATCCTTCAACGACTTTCCCGTTTCTTTCACCGCAGAGTAAAGAATTCTTCGATCCTTTGGCTACCCGGACTGCAGTTGCAATGCTTTCTGTAGGGATGATTTCTTTTGCACCGTTGGCAAGTGCAATTGTCATCGTTGTTGTAGCTCTTAAGACATCGAGAATAATTACGTTCTTATCTTTTAAAATAAGATCATCATTTATAAACGATTGTGTCAGTAATACATCAATTCTTTTCATAAATTTTACTGTATTCCTTTTTATATTTAATTATTTAATTTACCAATCAACTTTACAAACTTTACAAACTTTACAAACTTTACAAACTTTACAAACTTTATAAACTTTATAAACTTTATAAACTTTACAAACTTTCAACTCAGAAAAGGTGTCTTTGCAACTTTCGCCTTTGCCTTCTTGTCTCTGATTAAAATCTCTATCGGTGTTCCGATTTTATTAAATCCGTTGTCAATGTAAGCCAGACCAATATTTTTATTCAGCACAGGCGACATGCTCCCGCTTGTCACAACACCTATTCTTTTATCACCTGAATAAACTTCCTGTCCGTGCCTTCCGACCATTCTGTCATCCATGATAAAACCGACTAATTTACGTTTTGAATTTTCCTTCGCTTTTAAAATTACTTCCTTGCCGTTGAATTCACCCTTATCTGGTTTTGTAATCCAGCCCAATCCGGCTTCAATAGTATTTGACTTTTCATCCATATCATTTCCATAAAGTCTGAATGCATATTCAAGGCGAAGTGTATCCCTGGCACCGAGTCCAACCGGTTTTATGTTAAATTCTTTCCCGGCTTCAAATATTGCATTCCACAGATCTTCTGATTTTTTTACGTCTGATGAAGAGTAAATCTCAAAACAAATTTTTTCCCCGGTGTATCCTGTGTGCGAAATAATCACATCCTGCCCTGATACTTTTCCTTTTGCAAATTTATAATAATCTATTTTGGATAAATCTATATCCGTCAGTTTCTGTAAAGTTGGCAATGAATTTTTACCCTGTATTGCCAGCAGTGAAGTTTCATCTGATATATTTTTTAAAGTAACATCACCTGATAAATTTTCCTTCATCCAGTTAATGTCCTTATCAATATTCGATGCATTTATCACAAGCATAAAATAATCACCGCAGTTGTAAACAAGCAGATCATCTACAATACCCCCGTCTTTGTAACACATGGCTGAATACTGAACATCACCAAACTCTAATTTGGAAACATCGTTTGTCGTGATCTTTTGTACAAATGCTAAAGCATCCTTTCCCCTAACCTCCACTTCTCCCATGTGGGAAACATCAAACACGCCGACCGAATCACGAACGGCTTTATGTTCGGCGATTATACCCTCATACTGTATTGGCATTTCAAATCCGGCAAACTCTACCATCTTTGCTCCGAGCTTTTTGTGGATATTATTAAATCCTGTCTTTTTCAATTGGTATTTAGTATTAAGTATTAAGTATTTAAACTCTATAGTTTAAATTATTATTAACTGTTAACTGCTAACTGTTAACTGCTAACTATTAACTGTTAACTGTTAAGCTTCTTCCAGTCACTTAAAAATTTATCCAGACCGATATCTGTGAGAGGATGTTTAGCCAGCTGCTCAATCACTTTAAAGGGCATCGTAGCAATATCAGCACCCATCATAGCTCCGTCAACAAAATGCAAGGGATGTCTCACCGAAGCAACAAGAACCTGTGTCTGATAATTGTAATTTCCGTAAATCTGAACTATTTGTGCAATGAGATCCATTCCGTTATGTGAAATGTCATCAAGCCTACCGACAAACGGGCTGATAATATATGCACCGGCTTTAGCTGCCAGAATTGCCTGTGAAGCGGAAAAGCAAAGTGTAACATTTGTTTTTATTCCTTCTTCACTGAAAACTTTAACCGCTTTCAATCCTTCCTTTATAAGCGGAACTTTCACAACGATATTCTTATGAATCTTAGCTAATTCCCTTCCTTCCTTCAAAATAGCATCAGAAGTGGTTGAAACCACTTCTGCGCTTACATCTCCATTTACGATCGCACAGATTTTTTCAAGCATTGATCTGAAGTCTTTATGTCCTTCCTTCGCAACAAGTGACGGATTTGTAGTTACTCCGTCCAAAATTCCCATATCATTTGCCTCGCGAATCTCATCAAGATTAGCTGTATCAATAAATATTTTCATGTTTAAAAGATTACTTTAGATTTGATTTATTAACTTATTGCAAAATAGTTATAATAAATTTTTATAAAAAGTGAGAAGTTTTTCGGATTTGGATTTAGGATTTTTAACTGTTTATTTTCCCCGGCAGCATCTCCGTGCTTTTTCGGGAATCTGCCGGTAACAAACATTCTTGTCGGCGGAGTCGAAGAGTCGCAGACTTGCCAGAATGATTTTAATCTGTGTACACGACAATTTAATTTAACAAATAAATTTCCTTCTTGTTTTTTACCACAAAGCACTCAAAGATAGCTCAAAGAACACAAAGTATTTACCATAGAGTAAGAATTTGTACATTTTTAAAAAAATCTTTGTGAGCTTTGTGCCTACTTTGCGTCCTTTGTGGTTAAAAAATTTTTTGTCGTGTACATAGGATTTTAATAAAGAATAAAATATTTACAACATATTTTATATTAAATTTATATATTATGCAAAACCCGGCTTTAAAAATTTACAAAGCAGTACAAAATGAGACATACAATTTTTCTCTTACTTTTTTTTTCAGTACTCTATTCCTGCGGTGATAATGAGCGAACCGACAGCCATCCCAATATATCTCAGGCTAACAAAATTAAGTTTGATTTTAAAATGGATTTTGATTCAACTAATAAAATTAAGATTAGATCAGTTGAGATAAATGATTTGAAAAGTGTGAGCCGGATAAAAAATTTAATAACTTATGATCCTTTTACATACATCTATTGTGTTTCGACGGGTTCAATGAGCTTTTATAAAGACAGTACGCTTTTAGTTACGATGGTATTCAATACGCTTCCCGACCTGAAACATATTGCATTCAATTACAACGGAAAATTGATTGCTATGAGTCTTTCCGAAGAGAATGCAAAGCTCCTTGAGAGTTTTAAAAATTAAATAAAAAAATAAAAGAATTTTGAAAAATTTTCTTTCAGTAATCTTTATTCTTGCAGGGACAATAATAAATGCGCAGATTGCTCCTGAAATCTACACTTGGAAACAAAACACTGCCGGAGTCACGGGATATAACGGAATCCCCGCGGATGTGCAGCAGGTATTTTATTCTGCAAACTTCGTTTATGTAAAATCCACAGGCATACCTTCATACACGATCGGACCCTGGGCAATGAATCCAAATACTCCGTCAAATCAAAACTGGGTCTTTAAGATCGCAAGATTCCCGGTTCCTGATCCAACACCATCTGCAGTCGGCAACGGACAGATAGGTGTATTGAAGAACGGTGTCGTCCTTTTCAACGCTGGCGATGCAATGTCCTATAATAATCAGAACATCTGGCACAGGGTCGCTCAGTATTTCGAAGCTGTCAGCTTTGATACATCCGGAGGTCATCCTGCGCCTTCAAGGGCATATCATTATCATATCAACATGAAGAAATTATATTCTCCGGATCCAAGCAGACATTCTCCAATCCTCGGATATATGTTTGACGGTTACCCGCTTTACGGTCCGTATGCATACTCCAACACAAACGGTACAGGAGCAATAAGAAGAATGAAAAGCGGCTTTGTCAAAAGAAATATTACAACCAGAACCACGCTGCCTAACGGAACTGTCCTGCCGTCCAATCAGTGGGGACCTGCGGTCAGTTCAACTTACCCTCTGGGCTGTTTCATTGAAGATTATGAACCTGCTTCGGGTAATTCCGATCTTGATTCTCATAACGGAAGATTTTCTGTATCACCGGAATATCCTAACGGAATGTACGCCTATTTCATTACGATAGACTCACTCGGAAATCCGGAGTATCCTTACATTATAGGAAGCACTTATTACGGCGAGGTTGTAGCCGGCAATACACCTCCCGGAGGACACATTACAATTTCTGAAGCCGTTACTCAGTATTTTCCAAAGCTAATTGTAACACTCAAAATAATACCTGAAGGATTTTACGATCCGTCTGTGAACAGAATGAGTTCAAACGATACAGTTAAAGCTTATCTGAGAAAAAATTTCGCGCCATATAGTGTTTCAGATTCATCAGCTTTAGTTATAGATTCACTGACATTTTCAGGAAGCTTTATCTTTGCAAATGCATCATCAGGTAATTATTATTTACAGGTAAAACACAGAAATTCCATTACAACCTGGAGTAAAACCGGCGGCGAATTAATTGAAGCTGAAATTCCGTTTGTCTATGACTTTACTTCAGGATTACTTCAGAGCTTCGGTTCTAATTCAGTTCAGATTGATAATTCTCCTCTAAGATTCGGAATTTATTCAGGTGATATTAATCAGGACGGGTCGGTTGACCTTTCGGATGAAGTGTCAGTATTCAATGATGCCGGATATTTCCTTTCGGGATATTTGAGCACTGATGTCAACGGAGACGATATAGTTGACCTGAATGATCTTACACTGACTTATAATAATACAATAAATTTTGTCAATACAATAGCTCCGTAAATTCTAAAAAATTTTAAATATGGATTTAAAAATGAAAAAACTTCTTTTGGCAATTTTGATCTTTTGTGAATCATCTTCATTTGCACAAATAACTCCGGAAATTTATTCCTGGAAACAAAATCTGACCGGAGTAACCGGTTATAATGGAATTTTAGCTGATGTACAGCAGGTCTTTTATTCTGCAAACAATTCCTATGTGAAATGCACCGGCATTCCTTCTTACAGTATCGGACCTTGGGCAATGAATCCGAATGTGGCTTCAAATCAGAACTGGACATTTAAAATAGCGCGTTTCCCGGTTCCCGATCCGACTCCATCTGCCGCAGGCAACGGGCAGCTTGGAGTGCTTGTTAATGGTGTTGTATTGTTCAATTCAGGAGATGCAATGTCTTATAACAATCAAAACATCTGGCACAGAGTTGCGCAATATTTCGAGGCAGTGAGCTTCGATACTTCAGGTGGTCATCCTGCACCCGGTGGAGTTTATCACTATCACATTAACATGAAAAGACTTTATTCTCCGGATTCATCTCAGCATTCCCCTATACTCGGATATATGTTTGACGGTTATCCGCTGTACGGACCCTATGCTTATTCAAATCCAAACGGAACAGGCGGGATCAGAAGAATGAGATCGGGATTTGTAAAAAGAAATATTACAACAAGGACAACATTACCGGACGGAACTGTTCTACCGGCAAATCAATGGGGACCGGCTGTCAGCACACAATATCCTCTGGGCTGTTTCATAGAAGACTATCAGACAGCGACAAGCAACTTTGATCTTGATCAGCACAACGGAAGGTTTTCTGTAACACCCGAATATCCTGCCGGCATCTATTCATACTTCATTACAATTGATTCACTTGGAAATCCGGAATTCCCATACATTATCGGAAGCACTTTTTACGGGGAAGTTGTACCGGGAAATACTCCTCCGGGCGGACATATTACCATCACTGAGCCTGTTACTCAATACATTCCCACAACCGGTATTGGAAATACAAACGAGCCTGCTGAATATAATTTGTATCAGAATTATCCGAATCCATTTAACCCCGGGACAAATATTAAATTCAGCATAAATAAATCAGGACTTACAATTTTGAAAGTTTATGATATGTCAGGAAAAGAAGAAGCAACACTTATGAATGAGAAATTAATTCCGGGAAGTTATGTAGTCAGTTTCAATGGAGGGGATCTTGCATCGGGAGTATATTACTATACTTTGACTGCGGGAGAATTTAAGCAGACAAAGAAGATGCTGCTTATAAAATAGCTTTTCGGATTTTAGATCTTAGATTTTGGATTTTAGATTTCAATTCCCGATTCACCATTCACTATTGCTCATTACTCATTGCTCATTCCTCATTGTAAGATTGCTTTGTTTTCAATTGCAAATTTTATCAGACTGTGAGTTCCGTGCAGCTCAAGTTTCTCGCTGATATTTGATTTGTGATTATCAACTGTCTTGTGACTGATAAACATTTCGTCTCCGATCTGCCTGCTGGTTTTACCCTCAGCCAGCAAACTTAAGACATTCATTTCTGTTTTTGTAAGTTTGCTCAATGCCGGTTTATTTTCTTCCATGCGTTTTAGTTTGTTCCTGCGGTTAATCAGAAAATCGGATAATGAAGGAGTTATATAGTATTTTCCTTCCGCTACAGATTTGATACAGTCTATGATATCACTTATGGCGCTGTCCTTCAGAACATATCCCAGAATTCCGATATTCATTACTTCGTCAAATATTGATTCATCAGAATATACCGTAAGAAAAATAGTCTTAACATCAATTTTTCTTTTCTTTAATTCCTTTAATACCTGCATACCGGTGAGTTTGGGCATATCAATATCGAGTATGGCGATATCCGGAGTTAATTCAAGAATTTTATTTAATGCCGATTCTCCATTATCGGCTTCTCCTATAATTTCAATTTCCTTATCAGTCTCGATAATTTTCCTCAGCCCGCTTCTGAATATCGGGTGATCATCGGAGATAATGATTCTGATTTTCTTATTTTCCTTCATAATGTATTTCCATTTATATTTCTCTTACCACTAAGTTCACTAAGAGCACTATGAGATCCATTTTTTTGTCATGCATTTTGAATCATTAATGCTTATTTCTAAAAGTTTTTTCTTAGTGACCTCAGTGAACTAAGTGGTAATTTCTTTTAACTACCAGGTAAAGTTATTCTCAAAACAGTCCCGTTATCCGATTCGATTTCAATATTCCCTCCAAGCAATTTCACTCTCTCCGATATTCCCGACAATCCCATACTGTTCTTTCTCAATGCATTGCCTTTTGTAAATCCTTTTCCGTTATCTGAAATTGTAATGAATATATTTTCATCGGTCTTTATTATTTTTATGTCCGCTTTAGTCGCTTTTGAATGTTTGATAATATTATTTATTGCTTCCTGAACAATTCGGTATAAATGTATTTCGTTTTCTTCTGAAAAAATATTATCAATGGGATCTTCTTCAATCGAAAATTCTATTTCCGAAGATTTTGATACCCTGTCAACAATTGATTTTATTGCTTTCGTAAGTCCCAACTTTTCGACTTCATAAGGATGCAGATTAAACTGAATCCTTCTGAGTTCATTCAATGTCGAAGATGACTGTTCAGAAATTTTACTTAAGATTTCCTTTACCTCTTCATTTTCACCGGCACTCCGAAGACCAATCTCACTCGAATTTTTTGTAATCAAAACATCATGAGCAATGGAATCATGAAGCACTGATGCTATCTTCTTTCTTTCTTCTTCCTGTGAATTCAATAATTTCTTTGAAAACTCCTCCTGAGCTGACTTTTCTTTTTTAAGTTTGTTGATTCTTTTTTTATAACCATATCCCGCAGTCAAAATAACCAATGCTGCCCCACACGATTTAAACCACCAGCTCTGCCACCATGGCGGTGTGATTGTTATCTTAACCGAAGCACCTTCTTCATTCCATATTCCGTCATTGTTTGAACCTTTGACCCTGAAAGTATATTCTCCCGGCTCGATGTCCGTGTAGTTTGCCGTCATTTGATTACCTACATAATTCCAGTCCATATCAATCCCATCTAACATATAAGCATATTGATTTTTTGTCGGGTTTGTATAATCCAAAGCGGCGTAATCAAACGAAAAGAAATTTTCTTTGTAGGAAATAGTAATATTTTTTATTTCTATTATTGATGTATCAAGCCTAAATGCCTTATTAAAAATTCTGAAATCTGTAAGCACAATAGTTGGAATATTTTTATTTTGAGGAATACTGTCGGGATAAAAACTGGTCAGACCTTTAGAGCCGGCAAAGAACAGTTCTCCATCGCTGGACCTGTATTGAGTTGGTCTGATATTAAATGAATTTACTTTAAATCCATCGCTGACTCCATAATTTGTAAATTTTTTATCACTAAGATTAAACATAGTTATACCCTTGTTAATTGTAGACCAAAAGTTACCCCTGGAATCTTTCATGAGCCCAATAATATCATCTCTTCCACCGTCTTTGATGTTATTGTATTTAATAAAAGTTTTAGAAATAATATCAAAGCATTTTATCCCATCTAAGGTACCGATCCACAGATATCCATTCTCATCTTCATTAATACCCACCACATACAAGTTTACCGGAGTTGAATCACTTGGATTACTTTTATAAAAATTTATACTGTCTGTCGTAAGGTCAATTGTTGCTAATCCCAATCTGGTTCCAATCCAAATGTTTTCTCTACTGTCCTCAAAAAGATCAAATACATTGACATCCTTAAAATATGCGGAATCTCCTTTGGAAAGATAAACTTTAATCAATGTCCTGTTTGAATTGAAAACCAATATACTATTTTCGCTTTCAGACTGTCCCACCCATAAGTTTTCTTTTTTATCTTCAATAATGTGATAGGCGTTAAGAACTCTTCCGTCAATATCATAAAAATGAGAAAATATATCCTTTTCGGCATCGTATCTGTCTAGTGGTCCGCGCCTCGTACCAATCCACATATAGTTCTTTTTATCCCGGTAAATACACCTTATTTGATTACTGCTCAAACTTGTTGAGTCTTTAGGATTGTGTTCTAAATGGCGAATTTTTTCTTTTCTTTTGTTAAGAATATCTATTCCATTTTCGCTGCCGATCCAGAAATTTCCATGTTTATCTTCATATACAGCCGTAACCCAATTGTTACTTAAGCTGTCATTAACTCCGAAAATATTTTTATAGTAATTAAATTTCCATTTAAAATTACTATGTATGCTAAATCCTTTTTCATCATTGCTGCAAATCCAGACAATTCCCGTATTATCACAATATATATATGAAATATCAGAGAGTGAAGACGGGTAATCATCTTTTCTTAAATTTGTAAAACTATTTATAACGGGATCAAAAATACTAATACCTTTTGGAGTTCCCAACCATAGTTTCTGATCATTATCAATTGTCATGGAAACAATTTCATCACTAATTATACTGTTTCCGTTCAAAGAATCATGCTGAAATCTTTTGAATTCTTCTGTCCTTTTATCAAATCTATTAAGACCTGATCCGTTTGTTGAAATCCATAAATTTCCGTTATTATCCTCGAGAATTTTTGAAATCCCCGCGCTTAAACTATTTGTATCTTCAGGAATAAATTTATAATTTTTGTAAATCTTACTGCCTTCATCATATCTAAACAATCCATATCCGTCAGTTCCACTCCATACATGACCGTTTTTATCTTTCAATAAATCATTTATTGCTCTAAGGGATTTTACTCCCAATGAGTCGGAGGGAACATTGTGATATTCGATATATTTTTCATTAGTCTTGTCAAATTTATTCAGACCATTTGCAGTTCCGATCCATAATTCATTATTTGCTGCAGGGCAAATTGCATAAATGAAATTACTCATAAGACTCAGTTTAAATTCTTTAAACCGCTCGGTGATTTTGTCAAATCTATGAAGTCCTGAAATTGTTCCTATCCATAAGTATCTGTCATCGTCATAAAGGCAAAGAACCATATTGTTACCAAGAAATGTAGAATCACCAAATTTATATGAGTAAATTTTGAATTTATATCCGTCAAATCTGTACAGCCCATAGTCAGTCCCGAACCACATAAAACCTTTTTTATCTTTGATTACACAATTTATTTTAACGGGAAAATTTTCCTGACTCGTTATCAGCTTATCAAAGCTATATTTATTCTGTTGTGATCTGATATCCTGAATTGAGAAAAGAATAAGAAATGCCAATGCAGTCAACTTCATTCGCAAGAGAAAATTGTTTTTTATTTTTTTATTATTCACTTCACAATCTTAGAGACATAATAAATTTAACAAATGTGTTCGCAAATATTTGAAAACGCTTCACATGAATTTGTTTGGCCTGCATCAATAGTTGATAATCGATAGTTGATCAATCCCAACAAAGATTATAATTAATAACTGTCAACTATCAATTATCAATTGTCAATTGTCACTATTTCAAAAGCACCATCCGTTTAGTATCAATAATATTTCCGTCAACAGCTAATTCATAAAAATAAACTCCGCTTGAAAAATTACTTCCGTCAAAATCAACTTCATAGCTTCCTGCATTCTGTTTTTCATTTACCAAAGTTGCCACTTCATTTCCTAATACATCAAAGACTTTCAATGTTACTAAACGATTAACGAGTAACGAATAACGAATAACGGTGACAGGGTTAAACGGATTCGGATAATTCTGTGAAAGAAAATATACATCAGAAACCAGCTCACTGATTTGATTTATTCCTGTTATCACATCCGAAAATTTTAAAACCAAATTACCTCCATATACAGGACCAAATGAAATTGCATATCCATAAATATTCGAACCAATTCTTTTTATGTCCATAGTTATTATTCCAACTCCATCAGTTTCCATTGCGGTCCAGTTTAATCCTCCGTTAGTGCTTTTAAAAACTCCTTTGTTTAATCCTCCTATATCAGAAGCTTTACACGTCATATAACATATATCTGTCCCCTCTATCCACCTCATTACAGGTCCAAGACTATGACTGGTTATATTCCCTACCTGTATAGTTACCCAGGTCAAACCTCCGTCAGTTGTTCTTGCAATATCTCGTGTAGAATTTGACCCCGCGATACCCGTTAATTTGTTATTTTTAAAAGCAAGCCCTCTTCCCTTATTTCCGTTATCTGAGGGCAGACCTGTACCTCTTAAATTCCAGGTTACACCTCCATCGGTTGTAATTATTATTGAAGGAGGACCAAAGTGTGTACTAAAAGCATAAAACAAACTATCAATTACGCAAAAACCATTGGAGGCATAATAATCCGGTGGATATCCGGGTAACAATGTCTTCTCCCACTTGTTTCCTCCGTCTCTTGTTTTATAAATATAAACGTCTGTATTGTCTCCCGGTGTATATGCAATACCAAAAGAAGGAATCGATGTAGAAAATCTTATTTCCTTAAAGCCAGAAAAAGGTGAGATTATTGGCGGAATAGAATCAATAACCGTCCATACTGCTCTATCGTTTAAATTTTGATAGAAATATGTAGTTCCGCCGCTTCCACCAATATCTACTCCTCCATTATCACCTGCGAAAAGAGTACGTCCATCATTTGACCATATTGCATAGAATGGGCTGCATGTATCGGTATTTAATCGAATCCAGTTCATTCCCCCGTTTGTAGTTTTGTAAGTAGCATTTCCACTTGCAACTACACCACCGGTGACGAAAGCTGTGTTTTCATCAACAACACAAACTCGCGGTATTGGTCCTTGAATTCCGTCTAAGGTACCGACAATAGTCCATTGAGAGTAAAGATGGTTTGAAGAAATAAGAAATGCAGAAATTAGAATTACAATCTTAGAGTTTAAATTTAGTTTTTTCATTTTTAATACCTCCTATAATTTAGTTTATCAAATTTTTTATTATTACTTGAGAAAAAAATATTTGATTTTGACAACAGTATCCAACTAAAACATTAATTGTAAGTCCATAATTTTTCTGTCTCGACTTAAGCCCTGAAATCGAATTTAATACACATTTGACATTTCACGTTTGACGTAGTTACTTCAAAAGCACATTGAAGTTCATTCACTAACCTCACCTCCGTCCCCTCCCCTTTGAAAAACAAAAGGGGAGGGAAGAAATCGGATTGTGGATAAAATTTTGAGATATCTCGCTGAGTCACTCGCTTTATGTAATTCAATTTACATAATATTTTAATGCGAAGACTCAGCGAGTGAACATATTCCCTTAACTTATTGGCTTTGCCCCCGACCCCTCCGCTTTGAAAAAACAAAAGGGGAGGGGAGAAATCAGATTGTGGATAAAATTTAACTAACTGTTAACTGCTAACTGTTAACTGATAACTATTTTATAAGCACCATCCGCTTTGTATCAATTATATTTCCGTCAACTACTAGTTTATAAAAATAGATTCCGCTTGTTAGTTGATAGTTGTCAGTTGATAGTTGATAGTTATAACTGTCTTGTCCTGAAATAGGTTGACAAAATGTTAATAACATTTTTATAAACTTAAA
>CAYNTN010000100.1:0-17895 GCA_964399995.1 uncultured Ignavibacteriaceae bacterium | reverse complement strand
TTAAGTTTATAAAAATGTTATTAACATTTTGTCAACCTATTTCAGGACAAGACAATAACGTTTCACGTCTCACGTCTAACGTCTAGCGTTTAACTATCTCATTCATCACTTTCATAAAATCCTTATCCCATTGTCCTCCCGTAAGATCCCATGCATTACGAAAGTTTTCTTCCTCAGCAAAATCTTTAATATAATTTACCCAGCCTTCCCATCTTTTATTTTGAATTTCTTCAGACTGATCTTTATAGTACAGATACGTAGTTTCAAGATAGGCAAATAATATCTCAAATATTATCAGTTCCTTTTTTTCATTTAATGTATACTCTGTTTTGTTGAAGGAAGAATTGTAAACATCAAGCTCGGGATTATCGAGGCATATTTTAAGATAGTCTGTATACAATGAATGGCTGGTAAATAATGCTTCCTTCTCCTGCAGCTTTCTCTCCTTAACTTTGTCTTTATAGAAGACATAAATTGCAAACGGAATACCTATCACAGTTGCAATGTAGGAAAGAAGCTCGAACCATTCTAAAATGTCATTTAATTCCATTTTGTATTTTTTTTTGATTGGAAATATGAATGTTCCGGAAAAAATCCGTGCTAATAAGTTCTCACATACTTGTCAAGCTCATCAAAGTAAACTTTCCTGTCTCCTTTATCTTTTATTTCATTACCCTTTTTCTCAGCGAGCTCCCGGTATTTCTTAAACCCTTTTTTATTCCCGTTCAGATGCTGAGCCATTGCCATTACCTCGTTAGCAAATGCAAAATCAAAATCCTTCATTTCATCCGGAAATTTTTTCGTGAGTTCAATGCATTTCTTAGCGTGTCTGAGAGCTTCAGTCTTATTCATGGCAAGCGCATATGCTTTTGCAACCATATATTCACCTCTTTGCACATTTGCCATTGTCCCTCCTGAAAATAATCTCCAGTGATGAAGAGAGCTGTGAGCATAGTTGATCATATCTTCTATGTCTTCCTGCGTTCTGTTTTTCATGTCAAAGTATTCAAAGGCAGTATTATTAAATTCAACTCCGAAGTACCGGTGAATATTGTTAATCAGAATGTGTTTTTCTTTTTTCATGTACGTTTTAGTATTATTGACTATTGATAGTAACAAAATATTAAAATTAACCCGGATCAAAAATTCAAATTAAATAAAAATTAAGAATTACGATTTAATAATCAAATCTCCATCGGGAAGTATTTTTCATCAGGTCAGAACTTTTTAATGATTTGTTTCGTAGCTGAAATAATTCACAATCACTTTAACCCAAATTGTTCATTAGAAATCTTGAAATGCTGCAAACGCAAAGTACGCAAAGGATTTCGCAACGTGCGCAAAGAATTTTTTCTTACATTCTATTTTATTAGCAATTGCTTTGTGTCTTTGTGACTTCGTGGTAAATTAATGTTCTAATGAAAAATCTGGGTTTAAATCATATTTATTTTTTCATGATGATAAAAATAATTTTCTTAATTGCATTACTCTTTAGTTTAAGCTCAATCGTCTTTGCTCAATCCGGACTAAAAACAGGGGACAACGCTCCTGTTCTTTCAGTGGATGAATGGCTTAAAGGTGAACCTGTAACATCATTCGTAAACGGAACTGTTTATCTCGTTGAATTCTGGGGAACATGGTGCGGTCCTTGCATTGAAAATATTCCCCACCTCAGTGACATTGAGAAAAAATATTCTTCACAGGGATTAGTTGTAATCGGAGTCGCTACTCATGAATTTGACGGACGAGCTAAGTTAGACAAATTCATGACAGATCGTGGCGATGAAATGCAGTACAGGGTTGCTTATGATACCGACCTTACAATGGAACGAGACTGGGATACCGGAGAAACAGGCGGAGATAATTTCCGTCTGCCTGTATGTTTCTTAGTTGATAAATCGGGCAATATTGCTTTTGTCGGACATCCTTCAGATAAATCTCTTGAAAGTTTAATTGAAAAAGTTATTGGTGATAAATAATTTTTGGACTTTTAAAAAGTGCAGGTCACTGTTTGATTTGTGAACGTGTTTATTCCAGAACAGGATTAAAATTTCCTGCTAATTTTTTTATTTCCTCTTCGACTTTTGGTGTAAAATTGCTTGTTAATGTTATGAATCTTAAAAGATAAGTGAAGTTTTCTCCGTCGATTACCTTAGTTCTGTAATAATAAATCACTTCCGTAAATTCAGAGTCTTTGTACTTAGCGCTTCTTCCGTCATAAATACCTTGATCAAAATCAGAATAATCTCCATCCCGTTTTGGAATGTTCAAAGTAAGATCTTTCTCAAGTGTATAAATAAAATCATTCAGATTTTTTACTTCATTAACCTTAAATGCAAGCAGCATTATTGCTATTTTACCGTCATTCTTATCAAATGAATAAGAAATTGCATCTTTCTTAGCAGTCTCTTCAACCTTTCTTTCCTTCCAGTCGGAAGGTAAAGAAAATTTAAATTTATAGCTGATATCATTAATGTCAACGTTACTCTGCCCATATGTTACTGATGTAATAAACACTATTGATATTAGTTTTAATAAGATTTTTTTCATTTTAATATTTTTTTTTAAAATTATCCAAAAATAAATTTAATAACATTGTTAACTGTTACTGTTAACTGCTAACTGCTAACTGTTAACTGCTAAGGTAGTTTTGCCTTCATCCTCTGATACTCATCAGTAAACAATCCCTTTGTCGGATCCGGTTTTGGTTTAATTTTACTGAGCTTTAATGCTACATTATCGATTCTGTCCTGCGGAAGGGGATGTGTTGCAAGCAGCCTATCCAGATCACCCGGAGTTTCACCTTTCTTTCTCTGTTCTTCTTTAATCTTATCAAAAAAATATGTTATTGCTCCCGGATAGTATTTTGTTCCGGTTAAATATTTGATTGAATAATTATCGGCTTCTTCTTCATCCGACCGGCTGTTTGCAAGAAATCCCAAACCTACAAATAAATTTGCAGCGATCTCACCTAGCTGGTTAGGGTTACTACCCAACACTAAACTTAGTATGACACTCACTCCATAATATGATGTGAGTCTCTGAGTCATGTGTCTTCTTTCAGCATGTGCAATTTCATGTCCGATTACTCCTGTCAGAGCAGCTTCATTATCCAAAAATTTTATTAGTCCTGTGTAAACATAAATATATCCTCCCGGAAGACAGAAGGCATTTACCGTGCTGTCATCATGTATGATTTCAAATTTGTACGGGAATATATTTTTATATTCAATATATTTTGAATTTTGGAGAACATACCTGCCCAAACCATTAACATAATCTTTTACTTCCTGATGTCCTTTCAGTACCGGATAATTTTTCGGATCTTCTTTTATCTGCTGGTTCACCTCACCTCCTAATTCAACATCATCCTGAACTGAAAATATATTCGCACCACAGCTGTATATTACAGAAAGCGATACTAACGATACTGATAAAAGAATCGTTACCAAAAGTGAAGAATATTTTCTTTTAATATTTCTAATCTTTTCCATTCCTGAATTTTTAATTATCTACAAACAGTATTCATAATTCGTTCCTCACCATTACTTGCCTTTGAATACTGATTTTCTTTTTTCCAAAAACGAAGTTATTCCCTCTCTGAAATCTTCTGTATTACCGGCTTCCTGCTGATAGTCTCCCTCAAGTTCGAGTATTTCATCAAGTCCTGATTGAAAAGATTTATTAAGCATATTTTTTATCATGCCAATAGCTTTTGTAGGTCTTGCTGCAAAATTCATGGCGGTTGTCTCAGCTGATTTCATCAGAATTTTGTTTGATGATACAACTTTATTTACCAATCCTAATTCTTTAGCCTCAGCCGCTGAAAGTTTGTCACCGGTTGCACACATTTCGAAAGCTTTAGCATAACCGATAATTCTCGGAAGAAAAAAACTTGAACCGCTGTCCGGAACCAGCCCAACATTAATAAAGACTTCTATTAATGATGCGTTTTCAACAGCAATTCTGTAATCACATGCTAAGGCAAGCGACAAACCTGCACCTGCCGCAACTCCGTTGATTGCACATATTACAGGCTTCGGCAAAGTAACAATACTCTTTATTAACGGATTATATCTTTGTTCTAAAGCTTCTTTAAATGTTAATTTCTTCTCGTTGAAATCCTTTAAATCCTGTCCCGAACAAAATGCCTTCCCCGCTCCTGTCAGAATCACACATCTTACATTTTCATCTTCTGCTGCTTTTTTAAATGCATCCTGAAGTTCCATAAGCATATCTACATTAAAGGCATTATAAACATCCGGACGGTTTAATGAAATTTTTAAAACACTTTCCTTTTGCTCAAGTAAAATTGTCTTGTACATTTCTTAGTTTATTTTCGATCCGTTTTGGTTTAATAAAAATTAACTAATTCAAAGTAAAAAATAAGTGGAAAATTAAAAGTTGAAAGTTAAAAGTTGAAAGTTAAAAGTTAAAAGTTGAAAGTTAAAGTTGGAAGTTCATTTTGAAACTTGGAAATTAATTCTAATAATTTATTAGTTTAATTTAAATATTAGAATATTTATAATGATACACTTTTCAAAATATAAAACAATAGGAGTAAACAATATGGCAGATTTAATTAGTGATCTTTTAAACAGTTTAGGCGGAAATCAGACAACCGAAAAAATCGGTTCATCGCTTAACATTGACCCCAATATTATTCAGCAGGCAATTCCGATTATAGCCCCGATGATTCTCGGAGGATTAAAAAAGCAGAGTGAAAACTTCGGAGGACAGGACAGAGTTGATCATATATTAAATAAGTACGGCAATCCTGAAGTGCTTAATAACGTAGACGGACATATCAGCAACAGCCTGAATAAAGAAAATTTTGATGCCAATCTCGGCGGTTTACTCGGAAACTCCGGTTCACAAATCACAGATGTCCTTACAAAAAATTTCAATCTCGACGGAAGTACTGCAGCAAAGATAATTCCTTTGGTTGCTCCTCTGATCTTAGGATATCTTACAAAAAGCCGTGATACAAATCCTCAGGGGTCACAGGGCTTCGCTTCATTTCTGGATCAGAACGGGGACGGGAGTATCGTAGATGATGTAGTTGGATTTTTTTCAAATCAGCAGAGCAATCAAGGTCAGGGTTCAGGCGGAGGTCTGATGGATATTTTAGGCGGACTTCTTGGTGGGAAGAAATAATTAAGTATTAAGTATTAGGTATTAAGTATTAGGTATTATTTTTAAATAATAAAAGGTGCCGGGAATTTACCGGCATCTATTAATAAAACTTGAGAGCAAAATGAAATCCTTTCTGCTCAATTCATTTTTGATATTATCAATCTCCTTCAATACAGTTTATTCTTTTGCTCAGACAACCGGTGATAAATCTTCTGACAGTGTAATGGTAAAAGATGAAGTAAAGAATTCATTGAATTCAGGAAAGTGGGCTTTACTTTTCGGTATCGGCAGTGATTTTACATTAACAAATTTTTATGATGCAACAATTGCCGTTAAAAGATAATGTAAAATTCGGATTGTCGGTTTATTTTTAGAATGTATCCATTAATTTCTAAGCAAAATTTTCTTAAACATTCAAAATCATTTCATAAGAGAATTAGTGTAATATATTAATTCGTGCTAATTCGTTCAATTCGTGGCAAAGTTCTTTTCACCTTTTCTGAATTCTTTTTCCACCCCAAAAACTTTATATTTGCAGAATCAAAATTCAAAAAATTCTTTTTATGAGCAATAATTCTGAACCTAAAAAAAGTACATCAAAAACCGAGTGGCTTGAAACTGCTTCAAAGATAAAAACTAACGGCAGAAAGTTTACTTCATTGAGCGGCAAAGAACTTGACATCTGCTATACTCCGGAAGATATTAAAGAAACAAATTATTATAACGAAATTGGTTATCCCGGTGAATATCCATACACAAGAGGAATTCATCATAATATGTACCGGGGAAAAATCTGGACTATGAGACAATTCGCAGGTTTCGGGACACCTGAAGATACAAATCAAAGATTTAAATATTTACTGGAGCACGGACAAACAGGACTTTCAACTGCATTTGATCTTCCGACATTAATGGGATGGGATTCAGATTCTCCGATGTCAGAAGGCGAGGTCGGTATCTGCGGTGTTGCAATCTCATCTTTGCAGGATATGGAAATTCTTTTAGAAGGAATTCCTCTTGACAAAGTTTCAACTTCGATGACTATCAACTCCCCTGCAATAATGATCTATGCTTTTTATTTAGCTGTCGCTGAAAAACAGGGAGTTCCATTTTCGAAACTAAGCGGAACATTACAGAATGACATTTTAAAAGAATACATTGCTCAGAAAGAATATATCTATCCTCCGAATCAATCCATGAGAATCATTACAGACATGATTGAATATTCAACTAAGGAAGTTCCTAAATTCAATCCGGTCAGTGTCAGCGGCTATCACATTCGCGAAGCCGGTTCAACTGCTGCACAGGAATTAGCTTTTACATTAGCCGACGGCTTTACCTATATTGAACATTGCATAGCAAGAGGAATGAATGTTGATGACTTCGCTCCGAGAATTTCTCATTTCTTTAATTCACATCTGGATTTCTTTGAAGAGATAGCTAAGTTCAGAGCAGCACGAAGAATATATGCAAAGCGAATGAAAAATAAATACGGCGCGAAAAATCCTAAATCATGGCAGTTGAGATTTCATACGCAAACTGCAGGATGTTCTCTCACTGCGCAGCAGCCGGAAAATAATATTATAAGAACTGCAATTGAAGCATTGGCAGGTGTACTCGGAGGAACACAGAGCTTGCATACAAATTCAATGGATGAAACTCTTGCGCTGCCTTCAGATAAAGCAGTTAAGATTGCGTTAAGGACGCAGCAGATATTAGCCTATGAACACGAAGTCATAAACGTAGCCGATCCGCTCGGAGGAAGCTACTACGTTGAAAAATTAACTGATGACATTGAAGCCGAAGCTGAAAAATATTTTGATCTGATTGATGCTCAGGGCGGTGTCATTGCCTGTATTGAAAACGGATTTTTCCAGAGGGAAATCGCTGATGCTGCATACAGATATCAGAAGGAACTTGATAACAAGGAAAAGATAGTTGTAGGCGTTAATGATTTCATTGAAGATGAAGAAGTTATAGAGATTCCGATTCTTTATATTTCAAAAGAGGTTGAGGAAAAGCAAGTCAAAAGATTGACAGAGCTTAAAGCTTCAAGAAATAATGATGATGTAAAAAATTCACTTAAAGAACTCAAGAAAGCAGCTGCCGATGGAACGAATCTTATGCCAAAGGTTCTAGACTGTGCAAGAAAGTATGTAACACTCGGTGAAATGTGCGGAGAGCTTAAGGAAGTGTTTGGAGTCTATGAGGAGCAAGCGGTCTTTTAAAATCAATTTCAAATTACAAATTTCAAATTACAAATTCGGAAATAAGTTGAATCAAGTTGAGCAGAAGTTGATTCAAACCTTACTCATTTGAAAGCCCCGGAGACTGTGTGAAAACCGTAAAAAAGATCTTACCTCCAAGACTCGAAGGTTCAGAGAAAACAAAAATCAAATAATTTCTTTGAGTCTTTGAGACTTCGAGGTAACAATGAGGTTTTCACAAAGCCTCCGCAGCTTGAGAATATTAAATTCTAACATAGTCAAATCAAGTTGAAATTATAAATTGATAATTTTTTAATTTCAGCTTTTTTTTGAGTAATGAGTCATAATAAAAATATTTTATATATTTCAGCAGCATGCATTTTCAGCTGTGCATTCTTTCTTACATTTGAATATATCTTCACCGGCGGTCAAATGGGTGTACCGCTTGATGACACGTGGATCCATTTCCAGTTCGCAGATAATTTTGCCAAAGGATATTTCTATCAGTATAATATAGGTGAATATACTGCCGGAACTACCTCCCCTCTTTATGTAATAGTTTTAGGAATAACAAGTCTTGTTATAAATAATTTTATCGTCAGCTCAGTTCTGTTGTCTTCTCTCTTTTATATCCTTTCGTGCATATATATTTACAAAATTTCTCTGCTGATATTCAAAAGTGAACACTCCCCCTTAAAATATTTTCCGGGAAGGAGTATCAATGCCGAATACATTTCATTGCTGATTGCATTATTAACAGCTTTCACCGGAAGGATCGTATGGTCAGCTTTATCCGGAATGGAAACTACAATGTTTATTTTCTTCTGCATCATTGGAGTTTACTTTCATATTAAAAATCTTCAATCATCAAACTATAATTTACTTCCCTCATTATTTTTGTCTTTAGCTGCTGTTTCTCGCCCTGAAGGATATTTGCTATACTTATTATATGTATTAGATGTACTGGCTAACTTCATTAAAGATAAATCACTTAAAACAAATCTTTTAAAAGTAATCTTATCGGTAATATTATTTTCTGCAATTACTTTACCTTATCTATTTTTTTCTTATTCTATCAGCGGAAACTTCTTTCCGAACACTTTCAGAGGTCAGGGTGGAGGATTTAGTCTGATCCCGAATTTTAACTACCTCAGGATCGCGGTTATTTATTTCTTCAGGGATAATTTTATAGTTGGAATTCTTTATCTGTTCTCTTTTTATTTCTACATTGCTCATATTAAAGATCTTCGAGGCAAAATGAAGGACCTCAATCTCGTTTTTCTATGGACTTTAGTATTACCCCTTGCAATGTCCATACTGATACCAAACTGGAGGCATCATGTAAGATATCTGATTCCGCTGTTGCCATTTGTAAATCTGATTGCCGTTTACCTGCTGCTTTCTATTCTCAATTCGAATCGTTTTGAAAAATTAAAGTCGCGAGTCACAGCAAAAAGATATTTGCTTTCGCTGGTAATAGTTGTATCACTTGTTTACTATGTTGTTTATGCAGTAGCAATCGGGAGAAACACGGATAACATTAACAATCAGCAGGTAAAACTTGCATACTGGGTCAAAGAGAACGTAGGTCAAAACGAAACCATTGCATTGAATGATATTGGTGCGATTAAATTTATAAATAAGAACCGGGTAATTGATATGGCAGGGCTGATTACTCCCGAAATTTTGAAATACAGAACTTACACATGGAATGATAATCTGGATTCAATAAATTATCTATTAAAGAAAAATAATGTTAGTTATATTATTATTTATGACCACTGGTTTTCGGAATATTTGAACAAATACGAAAACACATTAACCTATGTAACCAGCGCCGTACTTGAAGATAACACCATCTGCGGCGGCATTGAAATGAAAGTTTACAAAACAAATTTTAACAGAAAAGTAGATTGAGATTGCTGAAATTCATTGAGCTGATAAGACCTAAACAATGGATAAAAAATCTTTTCGTTTTTGCACCTATACTTTTTGCCGGTCAGCTTCTTAATTTCCCTCTATTATTCCAAAGCATCATTGCATTTATTGCATTCTGCGGCGTCTCAAGCAGCGTCTATGTTTTAAATGACATAATTGACGTGGAATCCGATCGTGCTCACAGGAAAAAAAGATACCGTCCAATCGCTGCCGGTGATGTCACCATTAATCAGGCGAAGATTACTTTTGTAATTCTGCTGATCCTTACTGCCGTCCTTTGCCTTAAGCTGAACATACTTTTTGTCATCACAATAGTTTTATATTTTATCAACAACCTGCTGTACTCATTTAAAATAAAAAATGTTGTGCTGCTTGATGTATTTTCCATTTCAGCAGGATTCATTCTCAGAGTAATAGGCGGCGCTGTTGCAATTGACGTAAGTGTTTCAAGCTGGATGATTATCACAACAATCTTTATCTCACTGTTCCTTGGTATTTCTAAAAGAAGAGCTGAGCTTTCAGGACCCAATCAGGAAAACCTTGAGAAGCAAAGAAAGGTACTGAGCGATTATGATGTGGTTTTTGTTGATCAACTTAATACAGTTGCCGCAACAGGGACAATTATTTCTTATGCATTATACACAGTATCGGAAAAAGCGATTACCTCTTTTCATTCAGATAAACTAATCTATACAACGCCTTTTGTTATTTACGGAATCTTCCGGTATCTTTATCTCCTCCATCAGAAGAATCTCGGCGAAAGCCCGACACAGATTGTTACCAAAGACATTCCTATAATTATTAATTCACTGCTGTGGCTGATAGTCAGCATTCTTATCATTTATAAAGCAAAATTCGGAATGTAAAATTGGCTGATGCTAAATTACCGTCCGGAGAATCCTCAATCCTGCAGACATACAGAGCTGAACTTATTTTATTGATTGTTACTTTTTCCTGGGGATTGTCTTTTCCACTGATTAAAATTTCACTCAGTTTTATTTCATCGTTCCTGTTTGTTTTCATAAGGTTTTTTATAACCGTTGTTCTCTTCTGGATTCTTTACAGAAAGAGGCTTGATCTCGGCAGATTCATGGAGTGGAAGAAAGGAATTGTACTCGGATCATTTCTGTTTCTTGGTTTTGCTTTTCAAACACTTGGTTTGGAATATACTACAGCATCAAAATCAGCTTTCATTACCGGTACTGCGCTCATAATAATCCCTTTTGCACAGTTTCTAATTTTAAAAACAAAACCGAAGATAGAGAATATCGTCGGTGCAATTGTTGTACTTGCCGGATTGTATATTTTATCGGAAGCATATCTTATTCTTCCCAATAAAGGAGACATCTTAACATTGCTTTGCGCTGCATCCTTTGCCATACACATCGTCCTTCTTAACAAATATACAACACAAGACAATTTTAACTATCTCGCTTTCGGACAATTTCTTACGATGACAGTACTCAGTTTCTTATTTATGATTGTACTTGAAATATATTTCTTTGATGAACTTTTTATTGAGTTTAACTACACCTTACTTCTCACAATAATATATGCATCAGTATTCTCGACACTGATCAGCATAGTACTTGTTACAAAATATCAGCAGCAAACAACCCCGCTGAGAGCAGGTATAATTTATAATATGGAATCAATATTCGCCGTGTTTTTTGCATTTATAATACTCAATGAAATTTTAAATTTCAGTCAGATAACCGGTGCGTTGATTATGATTGCCGGTTTATTGATCTCGGAGTTCTATGGTTTCATAAAATTAAAACTGACAAATGGAAATAAGAGTTAAAGCAATTGTGAAAGGTTTTGTCCAGGGAGTCGGATTCAGATACTTTTGTTACAGAAAAGCTTCTGAGTATAATCTTAACGGTTATGCGAAAAATCTTCGTGACGGAAGTGTAGAAATTGAAGCTGAAGGTAACAGAAGCCTGATTCATGATTTCATAAAGGAACTGAAAAAGGGACCGGTGAATGCCAGAGTGAAATCGGTTACAGTTGAAGAATTTCCCTTTGAAAACAAATACAATGATTTCGTAATACTATAAAAAGTTAAATTGAAAATTTTAATCACAGGCGGAAGCGGTTTGCTGGGACAATACCTGAATTTAACTCTTTCCCAAAATCATACAATTCTTTCTTTATATAATTCAAATGAAGGCAACTGTAAAGATTATCTTTCGGAAAAAGTTGATCTTACTGATTACATAAAGCTAATTGAATTGTTTGAATCATTTAAACCGGATGTTGTAATTCATTGTGCTGCAATATCGCGTCCGGAATTGTGTGATGAACTTCCGCGGGAATTTGTAAATAATGTGAATGTTAATACATCATCTGAAATTGCAAAACTTTGCGATAAATATGATACAAAACTAATCTATACTTCAACCGATCTGGTTTATGACGGTGACCATGGAAAAATGCTTTGCGAAGATTCTGTAATCAATCCCGTTTCACTTTATGCAGAAACAAAATATCAAAGCGAATTGTCTATTAGAAACATTTTTGATAATTACGTTATACTCAGAACATCCCTGCTTTACGGAATCGGGCTGAATCATACGGTGAATAATTTTCACAATATGTATTTCAGTTTTAAAAATGGTAAACCAGTAAAGTTATTTTATGACCAGTTCAGGACTCCCTTGTCTTTAATTGATGCGGCTCGCTTAATGGAAAAATTAACAAATCCTGATATTAAAAACATAACTTTAAATTTCGGAGGCAGTCAAAGAGTTTCGAGGTCTGAGCTAGGGGAAATTCTTTGTGAAATGAAAAACTTTGATAAGTCACTCATTAAAAAAATATCAATGAATGATTCAAATTTGCGGCATAAAGTTGCCGATGTTTCAATGAATACCAATAAGCTTCAATCACTTGGCTTCAGACAAAAAAGTATCGATGAGTCAATAGGAGAAATAATTAAAGATTACTGATAATTAGTGCAAATTCGTAGCGTATTCTAACTTTTTTAGAAAAACCGCTCAAACTGAGATTACCCGTCAACGTTTTGGATTAATGCAGAGTAATAAACACTTGTCATCCTGAGCGAAGCAAAGGATCCAATCAGCAGCATTTCAGTTTGTCTAAACTTGATAATACTTCTATCCCTTAACGAGAACCTTCCCAAATTATTATTCTTTGTCCAATTTATTTACTTCTCGTCTTTATTGTCCATTTGAATAATAATGATTTGTAAAATAAAGAAAGAATGGAACTGAAGTTATCCTTCTGATATCATACTTCCTTACCATTTCATCCTGCAGTCTTTCAGCTTCAGATTTATTGCCAGCCTTTATATCGCGGTTTTGTTTCTCCGGTAATTTCATTTTTTTTTGTTTTTGTAATTTGGAATTTGTAATTTGTAATCAAATATAACCTGCATGATTTTGATTCATTCGCATTCCTTAATGAGAATTACAAACAGTTCCAGTACAGAAAACCGATTTCCTTGAATTTTAAATGCTTAAAAACTTAAGTATGAAAACAATATTTTTTTCTGTCATTATACTTTTTTATGTATTGCCATCGGTTATTTCTTCCATGGATAGAGCATACAAATTTGAAGAACTTAAAGTCAGTGAAGCTAATTACCCTAAGCTTATCCGCACAATTTTAAAAGATAAATCTGGCTTTATTTGGTTTGGAACAGAAACTGGTCTTTACAGATTTGACGGATATAACTTTATAAAATTTTTAAACATTACTAATGATCCTGCCTCATTGAGTTCTAATAAAATAAATTGCTTTTGTGACGACGGAAATTATATCTGGATTGGAACAAGCAATGGGCTTAACAGATTTGATAAGATTTCTGAAACATTTAAAATTTTCGTATCGGATGACAAAGACATCTCAACAATTGATGATAATGTTGTGACTGCAGTTTGTAATACCGGAATAAATGAACTCTGGGTAGGTACTAATAAGGGCTTAAATAAATTTGATAAGGATTCAGAAAAGTTTATACGATGCAGGAATATTATATCCAATGTTAAAAACGCAAAATCAGATTACAAACCTGTTACCGCGCTGCATTATACAGATGAAAATGTTTTATGGATTGGAGTGAAGTCAGGGGAAATTTTCAGATACAATAATCTTAATGAAACAGTCAGTCATTTTCAAACATCAAATACAGATAACATCAGTAACAATCAGGTAATCAGCATTGTTGAGGCCGGAGGAATTGTCTGGGCGGCAACATTAACATCCGGATTGTACCGATTTGATAAATCCGTTAATCAGTTTACAAATGTTAAATACGCAGGCAGTCTGAACCGGGAAAGCGGAGGTATCAGAGCAATGTCAATAGATAAAGAAGGAATCTTATGGATGGAAGCAGACAGCAGTTTGATTATAATCAATCCCGGCGGAGAAATCATTAACAGAATAAAGGGAGATGATTGTAATAAATTTTATTCGGATATCAGCGCAATTTATGCGGATGACGATGGCATCGTTTGGATATGCGGATATGAATCTGGCGGTTTTATGATCTGTAATAAATCAAAAAATTTAAATAACTATGAAGGTTATTTCCTGGCTGAGGAAAATTACAAAGGTATTTTCAAAAATTATAACACTCCGAAAGTAATTTTAACGGATTTCAGTGTAAATAACATGAAGAAAAAATTAGACACATCCATTACAGTGGTGAAAGAGATTGTCATAACTTCAAATGAAAATTTTTTTACGTTTGGTTTTGCAGCTCTCGATTACTGGAATCCTGCCATGAATCAATATGCATATAAACTTGAAGGAGTAGATGCTGATTGGAAGTTTGTCGGCAATCAAATGAATGCTTATTACACGGATGTAAGTGACGGGCAGTATGTTTTCAGAGTAATGGCATCAAATAATGACGGAGTATGGAACGACAGCAGTACATCAGTTAAATTAACCATATTGCCTCCATGGTATAAAACAAACTGGTTCAGGATATTATCAGTACTTACAGTTGTTATTGCCATAGCAACAATTTACAGGATGAAAATTAACAAAGTTATAAAAGAAAAAAAGATCCAGGAAGAGTTTTCCAAAAAAATTATAAAGTCACAGGAAGATGAGAGAAAGAGGATTGCTGCGGAACTTCATGACAGTCTCGGACAGGATTTAGTGGTCATCAGAAGCAAGGCTTTACTGAATATTAAAAAAACCGATGATCCTGTTTACAAAAATCAGCTATCTGAGATCTGCGAACTGACATCAATGACAATTAATGATATCCGTGAGATTTCGTATAATTTGAGACCACATCAGCTAGACCGTCTGGGGTTAATAAAAACCCTTAACTCGCTTATTAAAAACATGAACAATTCTACGGATATAGATTTTGTTTTCGATTTTGATCAATTAGATCAGAAACCTGATCCCGAGATAGAAATTAATATTTACAGAATTGTTCAGGAATGTTTTAACAATATTATCAAACACTCAAAAGCAACCGAAGTATTGCTCAAATTAAATATTGTTGGGAGAATGATGCTGATATTGGTTTCCGATAACGGAAAAGGTTTTAACATCGAAAAAAATTTGGATATTGAAAACAAAGGTTTTGGTTTGAAAGGCATACCTGAAAGAGTTAAACTGTTCGGCGGGAGCTTTCATATAACTTCAAAAATCGGAAGGGGAACACAGATTAAAATTTTTATGCCTTTTCATTACACCTGAGCTAATTGTCTTAATATAGGATTCATAGGATTGAATGTTGATAGGATTATTTTCATCAATTTCAACAATCGCAGCTTTATTCTAAAATCCTTTGATCAAAGAAATCCGGTCTTGATTAGTTAGTCACAAGTTAAATTCTACTCAAAATGGTAAGAATATTATTCAATAAATAAAATTAGTTAAGTCTTAAACTATATTTTACCAGTAAGTACACTAAAGAAAAAATGATTTAAAAAAAATATCTTTGTGCTCTTAGTGCTACTTCATAACAAAACGTTGCTTTTTTAGCAAACTTTTGGACCATATATTTTTAACACAGAGACACAGAGGCACAGAGGAATCGAATTATTCCTTTATGTTTTTCTCTGTGTCTCTGTGACTCCTATATAACTCATTTACTAAACGGCAAAATCAAGTAAAAATGAGTTATTTCTTTGAAAACATAGGGCTTGCCCTATCGGGATACTCTGTGTTAAAATTCATTAAAATTTGATTGTAGCCTAAGGCTATGATGTGTACTTATTGGTAAAAATTACATCGCTTTTTAGACAGCACAAAATAAGATATGAACAAAAAACATTTCCAATTTTGGTACTGGCTATGCCGTTTAAGATTTTTAGGATTGAATGATGATAGGATTAATTTTGTCAATTACCGTAGCTTCTTTATATTAAAATCCTTTGATCAAAAAATCCCAATTCAGACAATTCCAACCAATTCCAACAAAAATTATCACTAAATTCCTTGTTACTTCTTTGCTATTTAAGTAATTTTGAAGTTTCCAATCAAATACACAATAAATTTGGATTTAACCTTAAATGAATTAGAGAATTCAAGGAAAGAGCTTTCAGCAGAGCTTTCTTACGAGGAACTTAAGCCGCATTTTGAAAAGGCAATAGAAAAATACAGAAAAAAAGCAAGCATTCCTGGTTTCAGAAAAGGAAAAGCTCCCATTAATATGATTAAGAAGCTTTACGGTGAAGGAATAGAATACTCTTCTCTTGAAGACATTGCAAATGAAATATTCGTAAAATACCTGGTTGATAATAAGATGGATTTGCTCAGTAAGGCTGCAATTACTGATCTTGATTACAAACCTAAAGAGAAATTTGTTTTTAAGGTAGAATTTGAAGTTATGCCGGAAATCAAGATTGACAATTATAAAGGACTTGAGCTGAAAAGAACAAAATATTTAATTGATGATTCGCGAGTAGAGGATGAAATTCAATATCACAGGTTCAGAAATGCAGCACATGAAATTGACGGTGTTGCATCGGATGATAATTATATTGTGACAGTAGATCTGCAAAATCTCGATGAAGCGGGCAACATTCTGATCGGTCAGACACAAAAAGACCTGCGAGTTTACCTCGGTAATCCGCAGATTTTTCCCGAATTTAAGGAGGGATTCAAGGGGATTAAGGAAAATGAGGTCAGAATAATTGATTCAAAAAATGCAGATGGCGGTCCTAAGAAAGTTCAGATCACATGTACAAAGGTGGAAAAGATTGTTCTTCCGGAGATGAATGAAGATTTCTTCAGGAAAGTTACAAGTAAAGAAATCAAAACAGAGGAAGAATTCAGGGCAGAGATCAAAAGCGAAATAGAAAAAATATATGAGGGAATTTCAGACAGAAAAATTTATAATGATGCAATTACGGAAATGATCAAGTCAAATGACATCACTGCTCCGGAGAGATATATACAGGTCATTCTCGACGGAATGATTGAGGATCAAAAGCGGCAGTATCCGAAACAGCAGCTTCCAAAAGATTTTAATATTGAAGAGTTTAAGAAAGAAAGAAGAGTTGATGCCATACTTCAGGCAAAGTGGTATCTCATCAGGGAAAAGATGATTGAAGAGTTAGGCATTAAAATAGAAGAAGAAGATTATAAGAAAATTGCTGACGAAAATGCATCAAGATATAATATACCCGCCGAAAAGTTAATAGAGGCATATAAAGGAAATGAAGATGTCAAGATGAAAATTTTAAATGACAAAGTTCTTGACATTATAATCTCAAACGCAAAGATTGAAGAGCATGAGGAAGTATTAAAAAAGGAAGAAGATCAAGGAACTGAATTAGAATAATAATTAGTTGAATGATACTAATTAAAGTAAACGCGGAACAAATTTCAGAGTATTTTGCATATGAAATTTGTTTTGAAACCGAAAAATAAAAATAATAAATAAAATGAACTATTCAGATATAATTAAGAGAAATGAAAATTTCATAAATCACAATCTAAATCAAATCAACAGTCAGCTTGTCCCTATGGTAGTTGAGCAGACTTCAAGAGGAGAAAGAGCTTATGACATTTATTCAAGATTGTTAAAGGAAAGAATTATTTTTTTGGGAACGGCGGTGTATGATGAAATGGCATCACTGATTATAGCCCAGATGTTATTTCTTGAATCCGAAGATCCGGATAAAGATATCATGCTTTATATCAATTCACCAGGCGGAAGTGTCACTGCAGGTCTGGCAATTTATGACACAATGCAGTATATAAGACCGGATGTTACAACAATGTGCGTGGGAATGGCTGCTTCTATGGGACAGCTTCTTCTTACCGGCGGCGCTGCGGGAAAGCGTATTGCGCTTCCTCATTCAAAGATTTTAATGCATCAGCCCTGGGCAAGCGGACTCGGGGGCCAAACTACCGATATACTAATTCACGCAAGAGATATGGAAAAGACCAGAGACACTTTATTCAGAATTACTGCACAGCATTCCGGTCAACCGATTGAAAAAGTCATGGCGGATGCCGAAAGAGATAACATAATGAATCCCGAAGAAGCAAAAAAATACGGATTGATAGATGAGATATTAGCGCACAGGGAAAAGAAAGAGAAAACAAAGAGTTAACAGATATGAGATATGAGATATGAGATATGAGATATGAGATATGAGATATGAGATAT
>CAYNTN010000099.1:0-18092 GCA_964399995.1 uncultured Ignavibacteriaceae bacterium | reverse complement strand
TCATAAAGTTCATAAAGTTCATAAAGTTCATAAAGTTCATAAAGTTCATAAAGTTGATGAAGTTTGGTTCTCTTGTTCCCATTCTTCACAGATTGTCCGATTGGTAACGAGATAACGTTTTTTAAACCCGCATCAGATATTTTTCCTCATTCTTAGACATACAAGTCACTCAGTTGTCCATACCTGAATTAAAGTTTAACCTTGATAGTTCACTTATTTGAAATTAATTTAGTCTTCAAATTATAAGTATTGATTGTTAAAACACAATACAATTAAATTAAAACTTTATTATGGAAAAGGAACATTTAACATTAAATAATTTCTTAGTAATGGATACAAATACCGGAAAAGTTTTTGAAGATAAGAATATTGAATTTCCGTTTAAAACTTCTTTAAGTTTCGAGAAATTGATATTGCATATAAAGTCTGTTGCAGATTGCGGTGATGAAATAAAAAAATCATTTGCGAAATCGATTTTAGCTGAATATAACAATGCTAAGGAAATTCATGGACAGATAACAGATATGAGTTCTCTAACCAAATATGAAAAGCTTATTGACACCATGATGATGTTTGTATTTCCCAGTGCATTCGGGGACAAACAGATGTTTGCTGCTTTCAGACCATATTCCGATGACCTGGTTTATGCTTCACCGAAGTTCAAAGAAACAATTACGATCACAGACGGATATATAGAAGGTGAACTGAATATTGACCAAACTTCCTATGAAATTGGAAAAACCACAATAGCTTTCATAGGAGTCCTGGCGAAATTTTATCAAGTTGACCTTAATTTTGATTTTCCTTTGGTTTACAGAATGGTTGATCCTGTTACAGGGCTTGACAGATATCTTAAATTGAATGCTGCCAATGAATTTGCTGACATAATACCTAATAAAAAGGTGAAAAAGTTATCAGAAAGTGAAATTGAAAGTATCAGAGCCAACATCTTTAACCTAGAGTATGTTAAGTCAATGATAGAGCCTGAAAATTTCACTTATTCAGGTTTTGTTGTCATGAATTTTATTAACATAACGGATACGGAGATATTATCTGCGATTAAAAAAGATTTAATAGAGAAGGATACTCTTAATACGCAGGCGGGATTTTTGAAACTTCAGCGCAAGATAAAATCTCTTTTGAAATGTCCCGATCTTCAGCTTGGAATTGCTGATTATCCGGGCAGCCATAAAAGTCTGTGTGAATTCGGAAGAAAAATAGGCAACAGTTTTTTGCTGAATGACATCTGTAGGCACAAATTTTGCTCCATTAAAGATTCACTTTACTCGAATTCACTTGAAACCGGAAAAGCGATAATAATAGAAGACCTTTCGAAGTATCCTGATAAAACATTAATTTAGGATGAAATTATGAATCAGGGAATCAAAAATTTATTCATAGCTCCTTTAATTTTAGATGATAAGATAATAGGAATCCTGGAACTTGGTTCACCGCGAGCCGGAAAGATAAACATGATAAATACACTGAAGCTTCGTGAAGTTCTGCCTCTTTTTGCAATGGCTGTCGAAAGGACCAAGGAGGAGATTAACAACAAAGTCCGTTCACTTATAAAAGAAAAGTGTACTGCAATACATCCTACACTTGAATGGAAATTTCAGAGAGCTGCATTAAAGTATATTAAAGATGAGAGTGAAATAAAGGGAATAGAGATGGAGGAGATTATTTTTAAAGATGTTTATCCGCTTTATGGATTGTCTGATATAAGAAATTCCTCTCTTATCAGAAACGAATCTATCAGAGAAGATCTCATCGAAAATCTTGAGCTTGTAAGGAATGTTATAAATTCAGCGAAGAATTTCAAAGATCTGAAAGTTTTCGATGAACTAAATTTCAGGATTGAAAAGAAAGTTGATGCTCTGAAATTCGGTATCGATTCGGGAGATGAAGCAGAAATAATGAAATTTCTTAACAAAAAAATCATTCCCCTTTTTGATCATATTAAAAATTACGGAAAGGAAGTTCGTGAAGCGATTGATAAATATAATTCTTCTCTGACTGAAAATCTTCAATTCATTTACAAGAGAAGAAAGAACTATGAAGAAAGTTCAAGTAAGATCTCAAACATGATTGCATCTTATTTAGATGAAGAGCAAAAAGCTATTCAGGAGATTTATCCTCATTATTTTGAAAGATATAAGACAGACGGAGTTGATCACAGTATATATGTAGGAGGTTCACTTGTAGAGAATCAAAAATTTAACATGTTGTATCTTAAGAATTTGCGCATGTGGCAGTTAATGATGATATGCGGTATTGTCAGGAAATCAGGTGAAATTAAGAAAGAACTTATAATACCTCTTGAGACTGCACATCTCATCCTTGTTCAGGATTCTCCTCTTTCGATCAAATTCAGGTATGATGAGAAAAAGTTTGACGTTGACGGTGCATACAATGTAAAATATGAAATCATGAAAAAGCGGATTGATAAGGCTGAGATAAAAGGAAAAGAGGAAAGACTCACACAACCCGATAAAATTGCTATAGTGTATTCACAGACTTCGGAAGCGCAGGAATATCTTGAGTATATAGAATATCTTCAGTCACAAAATTATCTGAAAAAAGATATTGAGGAGCTGGAGCTGGAGGAACTGCAGGGGGTAAAGGGTTTGAAAGCAATAAGGGTCACGGTAGAAATGAGTAATTCAAATATTGGCGGAAAATTAGATAATGAGAAATTGAAGAAAGCTGTGAAGAAAATGTCTCTTAACTAGATTTGTAAGATTTGTAAGATTTGTAAGATTCATATTATGGATTTGTATGAATTGAATTATACAATTTAAGAATAATGAGTAGTTCGAATTTAGAAAAATTTTTTTGGCTGATTGGGCAATGGGAAGGAATACACGGTAATGGTATTTATCATGAAGAATGGCAGAAGCAGGATGAGTTTGAATTAAAGGGTAAAGCTTACATGATTCTGAAAGGAGAAATTAAAAATGTTGAAAAATTAAGGATACATTCTGATGAAACAGGAACCTATTACACAGCCGATGTAAGTCATAATCCTGCTCCGGTTTCATTCAAACTTACTTCTCAATCCGGGAATATTTTCATATTTGAAAATCCAGAGCATGATTTTCCTCAAAAGATTACCTATTCAAGACAAGAAAATGATTCATTGCTTGCGACAGTCGAAGCAGCAAAAAATGGAAAAGCGAGAAGGATACAATATAATCTGAAGAAAGTATGAACCTTAAGAAGACTTTTTTATATCCATTACTTCAAATTCATCTTTAGGCATAGGTTTAATTTCTTCGATTCCATTTCCTTTTAATTCCGCATTAACTTTGCTCAGATAGTTTAGATAAATTTCATCTGCCTTCTTGTAACTGTTGTCCAACTCGAACTGCAATCCTGCAATTCTGTCTATCTGTTCCTGTGTAGGCTTTCCTCCGAAAAAACTTATACTTGTATATATCTCACTTATTCTTTCTCTCAATCGTTCTTCACCGGTGATTCCTTTACTTTCTTTTGTTGCGACACAAAGCTTTCTTAATTCTTCTAATTTGATTATTAATTCATTTCCGGATTCTAGACTAAGCTTACCTTTATCCACAAGTTTTTGTGTCTCATCTTTGATCTTGTTTAAGTTAAACACAAGATACGCAAGCTCTTCATGCATCATGAATACTTTCTTTGAAGTCTCGTCACGTAAGGCAACGTCTGCTATTGTATATGGTGAGTTTGGGTCGTGTATGATTTCTAGAGTACCGGAATAGATATTATCACCGTTCGTTAATTTCACTGTATAAATTCCTTCAGCCGTAAACGGTCCGATGAAACCGCTTTGATCGGCTGTAGCTCCCGGTGCTACTTTAGGCGGCTGCAATCTCATGTTCCAGCTCACCCGGTTAATTCCTTTTCGCTTTGTACCGGGAAGCGACTTTACAAGTGTTCCGTCACTGCTGTAGATATCGACCTTCACATCACCTGTCACAGCTCTGTCTTTCAGATAATAAATTATCTGAGCATCCTCAGGTGCATTCTGTCCGATATACATGCCGACATTCGATGAGAAATTTGATCCGAGTCTGATTCCGTTTAAGTATGCAGGACGGGTTGGTAAAATGAAAGCATCAGCGTTCATTACTTCTGATGTTAAATTTCTCATTGGAGTCAGATCGTCTAAGATAATTATTCCGCGACCGTGCGTGGCTAAGATAAGATCTCCTCTTTCCGGCTGAATAAAAATATCCCTGACGTCACATCTTGGAATGTTACCTGTATATTGAGCCCAGCTTCTTCCGCCGTCAATACTGATATACAGACCAAATACCGTTCCGACAAAAAGTAAATTAGGATTCACTATATCCTGTTTTATTTTATGAGCATAACCCTGAATATCATTTGTAGAAATTGATAACCATGTTTTTCCCATATCACTTGTTTTATAAACATAAGTTTTCATATTTCCGTCAGCATGTGCATCAAAAGTTGCAAAAGCAGTTTTCCTGTCAAAGGTGCTTGCATCAATACTTGATACCCATGTTTTTTGGGGAACTTCAGTGATGTTTTCTGTTACATTTGTCCATGACACTCCTCCATTTTCAGTTACCTGTACATTTCCGTCATCCGTTCCGACCCAAATGACATTCTGATCAGCAGGGGATTCTGAAATTGTAAATATTGTACAGTGATTTTCTGCAGATGAATTGTCAATGGATAATCCACCTGATTCTTCCTGAGTTTGTTTCGCGGGATCATCGGTTGTCAGGTCCGGTGAAATTCTGCTCCACGTCTCACCCTTATCAGTTGTCTTGTATAAATATTCCGTTCCGAAATATATCGTACCCGGATTGGTTGTGCTTTGATAAATTGGAGTATTCCAATTGCATCTTAATTTATCCTCGCCTTTCAGCGGCTGTGGTTTAATAAATTTGTTTTCAAAATTCTTTCTGTTGTATCTGAACAAATTTCCTCCCTGTGATTCCCAGTAAACATAATCCGAATTAGTATAATCTGCTACAACAGAAAATCCGTCTCCGAAACCTACTGATCTCCAGTCTTCGTTATCAATTCCTCCCGTAGTGCTGGACGGTGCCATCCATGTCCCGTTATCCTGCAATCCCCCATAGACATTATAATAAGGTTTATCCAAGTCTGATGATACATGATAGAACTGAGATACCGGCAGGTTTTGTATCATTAAAAAATTATTGCCTCTGTCCATTGACATATAAACTCCGCCGTCTGTCCCGACATAGATCTGCTGCGGGTTCTTCGGATTGATCCATATTGCATGGAAATCCCCGTGAACAAATCCGCCTTCTGATGAAGCTTCTCTGAATGACTGTCCGCCGTCATCGCTGATTGATAAACTGAATGCAGGTCTGTAAATTCTTTTTTCATCAGTCGGATCAACTGCGATCACGCTGAAATAAAACGGACGTGCCACAACATTTCCCGTAGCGCTGTTCTTTGTCCAGGTCTTTCCTCCGTCCAGTGATTCAAATAATCCGGAATTCTTTGATTCAGCTATTGCATAAATATGTTTTGTATCACTCGGAGAAATTGCTATACATATTCTTCCAAGCATTTCATCTTCAGAAAATGCTTTATCGATCCTGTCCCAGTTCTCACCTCCGTCAATGCTCTTAAATAATCCGCTAGTCTCACCACCTGAACTGAAAGTCCAGGGTCTTCTTCTGAACTGCCACATAGAAGCATACAAAGTTTTCGGATTTTTCGGATCCATCACTATATCAGCGCAGCCTGTCTTATCGTCTATATAAAGTATTTTTTCCCAGGAATCACCTCCGTTCACAGTCTTGTAAAGACCTCTGTCCTCACTGTCTCCCCATAATGCTCCGGGAACGGAAACATATACAACATCACTGTTTGTCGGATCAATGACAATTTTAGAAATGTGTTCACTGTTTTCCAATCCGATTTTCTTCCAGTTATCCCCACCGTCATCGCTTTTATACATGCCGTCACCGATAGCCACAGAGTTTCTCATATTTGATTCACCCGTCCCGACCCAGATCACGTCCGGATTATTCTGATCAATGGTGAGAGCTCCGATACTTTGACAATACTTATCAAATATTGATTTGAAGACAGCTCCGCCGTTTACAGTTTTCCAGACGCCGCCGCCGGCAGTTCCCACATAAAGTATCCTTGGTTCATTGTTCACACCGTCAATGGCAGTGATCCTTCCGCTCATTGTTGCGGATCCGATCTGCCGTGCATTCAACGCACCGAATGTAGCGGAGTTTATATTTGTTTGAGAATTTAAATTTTGAATTGTAAATATTAGACTAACAAAAAGGAGTAATGTTTTTTTCATAATGGTATTAAATAAAATTATATATAATTGGGTGAATACTTTAAAATTAGTAATTAGTAATTTGTAATTACTAATTATTTTGAAGTTGGCATTTTAAAAAAACTGTCATCCACGCTAACATTTGTTTCAACTTTTTCAATTGTTACTTTCTGTCCCTGGTTATCACCTACTTCCTTGAACTCAATTGACATTGGAAACATTACTCCATCAGTTTTCTGATAATTTCCATATAATGTTTCGGATAATATTTCTTTCTCACCAACCTTTCGCTTTGCATTATCTTTAAGTATTAAATAAGTTGAAACATCCATAAAATAATAAGTTTTATCTCCGTCCTTATCTGTTATTCTAATCTTATAAACTTCGGTACCTTCAAAATCATCTTTACCCAAAAGTTCAGCTTTATATCCTTTCTTTTTATAATTGATAAGTTCACCTTCTATCTCGGCTCTCTTTTTCATTTCCTTCACTTCTTCGGCAGGAAGCTTATCCGCTTCCTTATTGCCCTGTAAGGGATTTATCATCCAGCCGGTATTCTGATCGCAGGCTCTGGTCATATTCATTCCCTGATATGTAAGATCCATCCTCGCTTTCCCGTCCCTCTTCACGATAGTTACCATGGGAATTTCAAGACCGTTTCCGGAATAATTTCCGGTAAGCTTTAATGTCTGGATTGAAAGCAACTTATCTGCTCCTCCCATTGCTTCAGCATAATTATCAATCAGTTCGTCGACTGACTGCGGATACCCGGAAGAGCTGATTACAAGCATAAAAAAGCATGTAAAAAGAAAATGATTAATTTTTTTCATTTTGTTTCTCAATTTTATTTAAAAATTATAAATATTTTTAATTACAGAATTATTTTTTCTATGAAAAATATTTTTGGGGTTAATGTGTTACACGAATAATTCTTTCATAAGTTTTATAATATACTAAATATAATTTTTTATTGAGATACTTTTTTGAAATACCTCTTCTAACATTATTTTTATTAGTTCAAATTTGAATTTAAGTCTAATATTAAAATTTGAAATAGACATAAAAAATTTATCGGCGAAGTAATTTTTTATATGTTACAAATGAAAATATCATGAATTAATTTATCTTAAAAATATAAATCATTTCAAAACTTTAAATAGCTGACATGAACAAAAATTATAATTTATTATTTCTGTTTTGTATTCTTACTTTAATAGCAACCGGATATTCGTTCGCTCAAATCAAATCGTTTAGTGATCTATTCTCTTTAAGTACGGACAGATCAGTTTTGGAATCTTCCGGAATGAAAAATTTTGTGGCTAATGCTGAATTACTTCAAATAAATAAGCTCGTGCTAAATGAGATCTGCGATTATAAGTATCCGGAAATTTCAATAAGTATACCATATAAGAAAGGAAGTTCAGTTGTAATATATCTAAAGAGATTTGACATCCAGTCTCCCGATGCAAAGTTGATTATGAGAACTGCTGAAGGCAATGAAGAAATAATATTAGATGATATTGGCGTTTCATACACAGGAAACCTCGATGGTCACGGAGGGACATTTGTTGTACTGAATTTTGCTCGTGATAAGACGACGGGTTTTATGAGTATGGAAAATGAGAATTACATACTCGGAGCATTGAAAGATAATAGCGGGAATGAAACAGATGATCATATTTTGTACAAAGAAAGTGATTTGAAATATGATAATCCCTTTAATTGTTTATCAAGCGACATTGTCACTTCAGAAGATGCTGAAAAAATGAAGAAGGATATTCTTGAGCAGATGAATGATTCTGCACCAAATGATTTGAGACTGGCTAACATTGCAATTGATGTTGATAATATAACTTACAACAACTTCGGCGGTTCGATACAGGCAACTACCAATTATATTACTTCACTAATGTCGGGAGTTTCGGCTTTGTTCATGAAAGAAGTCAATGTAAAGCTTACTGTTTCATATTTAAGGATATGGACAACTCCCGATCCGTATGGGACAGGAACCATTGTACAGGTATTTGATGCATTTGTAAATGAGTGGAGAACAAATCAGGGAAGCGTTCAGAGAACGGTTGCACACCTGATAAGCACGAGGTCGAATTATTTAGGTGGAATAGGAAATTACGGTGTTCTGTGCAATAACAACTTAGGTTATGCTTTTACAAATACAGTCAACAACATTTTGCCTCTGCCAACATATTTCTGGGATGTGTTTGCAACTACTCACGAGTTTGGACATAACTTCGGTTCACCTCACACTCACAACTGCACTGCATGGATAGGAGGTCCGATTGATTCGTGTTATACAATGGAAGGAAACTGCTACGCCGGACCGAGGATACCAAGGTTCGGTACAATCATGAGCTATTGTCACCGTAACGGAGGTGCAATTAATTTCAGGGAAGGATTCGGACCTCAGCCAAGAGCTCTGATAAGAAGCCGTGCTGAATCCGCTTCGTGCATGAGTAATTCACAACGTAGCATACTCGTTGGTTATCCCAACGGACTGGAAACTTTTAGGAAAGGAAGGTCAATACAGATTTACTGGGGAACATCACTGACATCAGGAAATGTGAACATTGAACTTTCTACGGATAATGGTTCAAGCTGGCAATCAATATACAACAATGTTCCTGCTACTCAGAAAGCCATTGATTGGACAATCCCTGATGTAGCGCTTACCACACAGGCGAAGATAAGAATACTGAATTCTTCAAATTCAGCCGAAGGTGATACCAGTGATGCTGCCTTTACTATTCAGACATATCTCAATCCATACAATATTACACTTGGCATTGAAGGGTTCTGGAACGGAACGACGCAGGTGGCGGATACAGCGAAATTTTATTTCAGAAGCAATTCCGCTCCATTCAATATAATGGATTCTTCAAAAGTATATCTGAATACTTCCGGAAATATAGTTGCAGGAATTTCAAATACTAATGGAGGAAATTACTATATACAGTTCAAACATAGAAATGCATTGGAAACCTGGAGCTTCATTCCGGTTAGCTTTTCTTCAAGTGTTACTCCAAACATAAATTTTACCACGTTTCAATCAGGAGCTTACGGCAGTAATCAAAAATTGAAATCCGGCAGGTGGTGTTTCTACAGCGGGGATGTAAATCAGCAGGGAAGCATAGATCTTTCGGATGAAGTCCTGATTTACAATGACGCCGGTAATTTCTTAACCGGTTATTTATCTTCGGATGTAAACGGGGACAGTATTATTGACTTAGCTGATTTGCTGATTACTCATAATAACTCGGGAAATTTTATTGTAGTGAAGAGACCTTGAGGGGATTTATGATTTTTGATCTGTGATTTTAGATTTAGTGAAGTGTCGACGTGGAGAATTATTTCTTAAGTTAGGTTGAAAACCTTTCGAAGCCTTCGCTTTTCCGGGATTCCAGCAGTAGTGTGAGGGCGAAACTCCTCCTCAGATGTAATAAACTTTAAGTTTGTTTTAAATCAACTTTAATTTTCTTATTTATAACGACAAAGCGCTTTAAAATTTATTTATTCGCATAGAGCATCCATCCGAATTCCCTACCAAATAAAATATATGTATATACATAGATTTAGGTGTTGACACATTTAATGTATATACATATATTTGTATAAATTATTTGTAAATATGAAATTAGAAGACGAGATAAAGCAGACACGTTTCAGGAATGAATATCAGAAGCTTGCGGTAAACCTTATATACACCGGTAGCTGGATTAACTTTAAGAGTTATGAAATGTTAAAACCTTTCAGGCTAACGACACAGCAGTTTAATATTCTGAGGATACTCAGAGGTCAGTATCCGAATCCGGCGACGGTAAATCTGCTTATAGAAAGAATGATGGATAAGATGTCAAATGCATCGCGAATCGTAGATAAGCTTGTTGATAAGAAATTAGTTGAAAGAAAATTAAAGGAAGATGACAGAAGATGCGTTGATGTGATAATTACAGATAAAGGGCTAAAGCTTCTGGATAAAATCGAAGCGAGTGAAAAACAAATAGAAAAGACTTTTGAAACGCTTACTTTGAAGGAAGCAAAGGAGCTGAATATATTGCTTGATAAATTGAGAGGATAGTTTTTTAGTTACAAGTTACAAATTACAAATTACGAGTCACGAGTTAGATATAAAAATTAAATAATAAGGTATTTTAACAAACTAAAAATAAAAAGACATGAATAAATTAAAAGCAGTAGGATCGGGATTAACAATTTTGTTAATTACAATTTCTTTAATGGCAGGTTGCTCGAAATCAGAAGAGAAGACACTTTCAGCAGATCAGAAAACAACAACAACAGATAATAAAAATGTAACAGCTTCATCAAATAAAGGAAAAAAATTAAATCTATCAGTTCCGGATAGTAAACTGGAATGGGTAGGAAAGAAGGTTACCGGAAAACATAACGGGACGGTAGATATTACCGGTGGAGAGTTGTTCGTTGATAACGGAAATTTAACCGGAGGAAACTTTGATATAGATTTTAAAAGTATAAAAGTTCTCGACCTGCAGGATCCACAGATGAATGCAAAGCTGACAAATCATTTAAAGTCAGATGATTTCTTTTCAGCAGAAAAATTTCCGGTAGGAGAGTTCAAGCTGACATCAGCTACACCATTATCCGACGGCAGCGGAAATAATTATACCATTGGAGGAAATCTCACCATTAAAGGTATAACCAAGCCGGTCATATTTCCTGCTAAAGTCACTATTAACGGTGACGCGGTGACAGCAATTGCAGATTTTAAAATTGACAGGACATTGTGGGATGTGAAATTCAGATCAGGAAAATTTTTTGAGAACCTTGGTGATAATCTGATCAGCGATGACATAGAATTGAAAGTTAACATTGCAGCAAAATAAATTTAAACTTAAGGAGAAATTATAATGAAGAAAATAATTCACAGAGCGGACACAAGAGGACACGCCGATCACGGCTGGCTCAATGCTCACCATTCATTTAGTTTTGCAAATTATTATAATCCGGAAAAGATTAGGTTCGGGACTTTACGAGTCTTAAATGACGATATTGTTCAACCGGGTGAAGGTTTCGGAACACATCCTCACGACAATATGGAAATAGTAACTATTCCTTTAAAAGGCGAACTTGCTCACAAGGACAGTACGGGAAATAAAGAAGTAATCAGACCGAATGAAGTACAGATAATGTCAGCGGGAAGCGGTCTGACACATTCCGAATTTAATAATTCGAAAACAGATGAAGTAAATCTTCTTCAGATCTGGGTTTTTCCAAAGGAAAGGAACATTAAGCCGAGATACGATCAGAAAGTATTCAAACCGGAAGACAGGCAGAATAAGATAAAGACAGTCGTGTCTCCGAGTGACAGTGATGCACTGTGGATAAATCAGGATTCGTATTTCTCACTGGCTAGTCTGGATAAGGGCAAATCAGTAAGTTATGATTTGAATACAAAAGGAAACGGTCTGTATGTATTTCTCATAGAAGGTGAAATCGAAATTGCCGGTGAAATGCTTTCGAGAAGAGATGCAATAGGTTTGGAAGATTTTGACAGTGTTGTGATAAAAGCTAATGATAAGAGCGAGGTGTTGTTGATTGAAGTACCTATGAATTAAGAATTAGGAATTAAGAATTAGGAATTAAGAATTAGGAATTAAGAATTAGGACTTGAGATTATTTTGTCACGGATGGAAGCGAGTGGAATAAAATTTTTAACTTAAAATAATTTAATTATGGCAAAGACAACAAATAAAATCGGGTTGGACAGCAAGCTTACAAAGGATCTTGCTGATAAATTGAATGAGCTGCTGTCAAATTACCAGTTGTTTTACATGAATGCAAGAGGGTTTCACTGGAACATCAAAGGTGATAAATTTTTTGAGCTTCATGTAAAATTTGAAGAACTGTATAATGATGCACTTTTAAAAATAGATGAGATTGCCGAAAGAATACTTACACTCGGCCATACACCTTTGCATTCATTTACAGATTATAGTAAAGTTTCGAAAATCAGAGAAGCAAAAAATGTATCTGAAGGCAACAAGGCTGTCAGTCTGATTCTTGACGGCTTTAAAAATATACTGGAAATCGAAAGAGAAATACTTGAACTTTCAGAGAAGGCAGGAGATGAAGGCACAAACTCTCTTATGAGTGATTATATACCCATGCAGGAAAAACTTGTCTGGATGTATTCGGCTTACCTGGATTCGTAAGATTCGTAAGATTCGTAAGATTCATAAGATTTGTAAGATTTGTAAGATTTGTAAATTAACAAATTCACTAGTTAACCGATTAAACAAACAGCCAGAATGAAAATACTATATATCTTCCCGCATCCTGACGATGAATCCTTTGGTCCGGCGAATGCAATGTCAAAGCAAGTAAGAGAGGGGCATGAAGTTTATTTGCTGACATTGACAAAAGGAGGAGCTACAAAGCAGAGGCATAAGTATGGCTATACAATAGAGGAGATGGGTGAAGTAAGGCATAAAGAAATGCTTGAAGTTGCCAGGGTCTTAAATCTCACCGGTATGACAGTTTTAGATTTGCCGGATGGAGGACTTAAAGAAATGGATCCGCGTGAGATTGAAAAAGTTATTAAGGATGAGATTGAAAAAATTAAGCCTGATGTAGTTGTGACTTATGCAGTTCACGGCATAAGCGGTTTTCATGATCATCTTGTATCTCACGCTGTGGTGAAGAGCGCTTTTGTAGAGTTGAAAGACAAAGCTCCTTATCTGAAGCGACTTGTCTTTTTTACAATAACCGAAGACGCGGCGAAGATGCAGAAACATTTTCATATCAATGGTTCTAAAGATGAAGAGATAGATTGTGTATATGAAGTTGATGATATAGACGTAGAGAATGCAAGGAAAGCTTTGGATTGTTATGTCACTTTCAGGGAAACAATCGAAGCAAGCGATATTAAAAATCAGATATTAAAGAAAGTAAATTTCGAGATTTACAGAGAGAAACATTCACCAAAATTAAATAACATATTTGAAAAACTTTAAACAAAAAGAAAATGAACAAAGCAGATAAAGTAATATTAGTTACAGGCTCAACCGGAAAACAGGGAGGCGCTACAGCAAAATATTTATCAAAGGACGGATGGATAGTAAGAGCATTTGTCCGTGATGAAAATAAGGATGCATCAAAGGAATTAAAAAAGCTCGGAGCTGAAATTGTCAAAGGTGACATGGCAGACGCTGCATCACTGGACAAGGCAATGGAAGGAGTTTACGGAGTTTTCAGCGTGCAGAACTTCTGGGAACATGGTTATGACGGAGAGCTGAAGCAGGGATTAAATGTTGTAGATGCAGCTAAAAAAGCCGGTGTCAAACATTTTCTGTATACTTCAGTTGGCGGTGCTGAAAGAAAAACAAACCTGCCTCACTTTGATGTGAAGTTCATAATAGAAAATCATCTTAAGTCTACCGGAATTCCATATACAATCATCCGTCCTGTATTTTTCATGGAAAACTTTGATGCATGGTTTAAGCCTGCTGAAACAGACGGTAAAACCACACTGTCAATGGCTTTGAAAGCAGATACAAAATTGCAGATGATAGCATCAGATGACATCGGAGCTATTGCAGCCATAATATTTGATAATCCGGAAAAATATACCGGAAAGGAAATTGAACTTGCCGGAGATGAGCTCACTATTGGTGAAATGGCTCAGGCTTTTTCAAAATCTTTTGGAAAAGAAGTTACTCCTGTTGAAGTCCCGGTTGATGTTGTAAGATCAGGAAGCAAAGAAGTAGGGGATATGTTTCAATGGTTTATTGATCACGGCTATAAGGCTGATATAAAAAATCTCAAAACAATTTATCCGGGTCTGAAAAGCTTCGGAGAATGGCTGAAGCGATGAACAATGAACAATGAACAATGAACAATGAACAGTGAACAGTAAATAATGAGTAATGAGCAATGAGCAGACAATAGTTTTTAATTATACTAAAAATAAATGGAAGAGAGTTCAATATTTGAATATATGGTGGAGGTAAACCTGCCTCTGCCATTTGATAAACAGTTTCTTTCACTGATACCTAAGCAGATGGAAACTGTCAGAAAGCTCATGAATGAAAGAATTATATCAAGCTATGCAGTATCCCTTGAAGAAGGGAAACTTTGGACAACAATTTTTGCTGAATCAGTTGATGAAGTGACAGATATACTTATGGAGTTTCCAATAATCAATCATATTGATTTTAAAATCAGCAAGCTTGCTTTTCATGAAAACATTAATATGGCTTTGCCGCAGTTTTCATTAAATTAGATTAGATGTATTAAATGATTAAGATAAATATGACTAAGTGTTTTTAATAAAAGAAGTTATAAAGCAGTTTTTGATTAATTATTTAGCAATTATATTATGATAAATATTCCAAATAATGCAAAAATACAGAGTATTGATCTGCGGATTAGAGACCTTAATTCTTCATTGAGTTTTTATTCGGAACTTTTGGGTTTTAAGGAAATCGAAAGGAGCAATGGTGTTTCTTTACTTTCGGCTGATGGAAATTATCCTTACTTAATCAGGTTGGTACAAGATAAGACTGCCCCGGTAAGGTTTAAAGGTACTACGGGACTTTATCATATTGCAATTCTGCTTCCGAACAGAAAGGAGCTTGCACGTGTTTTTCTGAGATTGTTTAATCAGAATGTAAAGTTTCAGGGCTTTTCTGATCATCTGGTGAGCGAAGCAATTTATCTGTCTGATCCTGACGGAAACGGAATTGAACTTTATACAGATAAGCCGCGTGAATCATGGGTTTGGAAGAACAGGGAAGTTATGATGGATAGTCTGCCTCTTGATCTGAGCCTGATTACAAATGAACTGGATGACAGAGAAGTCTGGAATGGGATTCATCCGGAAACAATTTTAGGTCACATTCATCTCAATGTTTCGGATTTAAGAAAAGCCGAAGAGTTCTATAATGAGGTTTTAAGAATGAACATTTCGAATTACAGTTATCCAGGTGCGAGATTCTTTGCAGCGGGGGATTATCATCATCATATCGGGACAAATACATGGCAGACAAATAAGAAACTTTCCCGAAATGAAAATTCCCTGGGAATGATCTCGTTTACAATTAATATCGTTGAGAAAGAATTTTTAAATCAGATAGCTGAGAAAGCAGATGAGTCGGAAAATGAAATTATTAAACAGGGAGATAATGTAATTTCAGTAAAAGATATGGATGGGAATGTTGTAAATATTAACGCGGTATAAAAAAATCTGTTATAATACTATTTTTATAGAGGCGCAGAGATCACAGAGTTTCAAAGAGAATAATGGCTTAAAATTACTTTAGTTTTTTTGGTATTTTTGAATACTATCTTGTGATAGAAAGGTTAATCTACTGTAAGTCTGAGCTCTCTGCTTATCTGTGAAATTTATAATATTACTTTGCCTGATATTTTTTCACATCCGCAGTACTTAGCCAGTCTATTAACTTTTTCCTTTAAAGGTTTAACGCCCTTGATCTTTCCTTCCCAAAATATATTTTTAATTATGAATGTTTTATTTTTCCTGTCAGCTTTTGCATCTATCCGACTGATAAATTCATATCCGTACAGGACCGGCATGGAAAAGTAGCCGAACTTTCTCTTTGCTTCAGGTAGATAACATTCAATTATATACTCAAAGCCGAAGAAGTCTTTTAGTCTCTTGCGCTGAATCACTAAATTATCAAAAGGGGAAAGTATATGAATTTCAGTTTTACCTTTTTTCTTGTTTAATATATCAAGCTTACCGCTGGTAGTAAAATATTGGGAAGCTAGACCCTTAACACTTACTTTTATTAACTTTCCATCTTCAGTCAATTCATTCAGAGTTTGAGTGAATAAACTTCTGTTATACTTCCTTTGATAAATCATTTCCTTTTCAGAAGCTAACCCGAATGAATTTATTGTGCTTATTGCAAGGTGCTCGTAGTATTCTCTTTCGGAAGGAAAGCCGGTATTAACATTATCCGGAAGAACTCTTTCAGCAAGATCATAGACTTTTTGAAAACCTTTCCTGGCTGTAACCATTAATTTACCCTGATGAAAAAGAAAATCAAGAGCATCTTTCGAAGGCTTCCATTCCCACCACCCGCTCTTGCCGCTGTGCTTATCCTCGAAATCTATGGATTGCATAGGACCTTCAGCTTTTATTTTATCATAAACATAATTAATGACCTTCTTATTTGCTTTTCCCCACCTGCTGTATCTTTCATTGTAATTCTTCTTTCTAATAAGAGAAAATCGGAAATCCTTCATAGGAAGAAATGCGGCTGCATGGCTCCAGTATTCAAATACACTTTTATCTTTTTCTACTAGTTCATCTAAAAGTGATTTCTTATAATAAGGCATTCTTGACCAGAGAATGTGATTGTGAGAGCGCTCAACAACCGATATAGTATCTATCTGTATATAGCTTAAGTGCTCAATTATATTAAGTAAATTTTTTTTACTTTGAGAAGCATTTATATCTGTTAATCGCTGGCTGTTTGTGATTATTTTTCTGGCTTCAGATGATTTAAGATTCAAGATTTAAGTTTCAAAATTTAAGATTCAAGATTTAATGATTTTTTGGATCCACTTATGGTTGACGATGCAACCCACCTTTAAAAGAGACTTTTTTAAAAAGAAAAGGAAGTAAAGATCTGTGACGAGTTTGGATAGATTTCATATACAATTAATAATTCACGATTGACGATTGACGATTCACGATTGACAATTCACGATTGACGATTCACGATTCACGATTGACGATATCATCAATAATGATCTTCGAATGCTCAATTGAGTTTTCAATAAAGTATTTGTCGGTGTTCAAACCGCTGCAGACAACTCCTGCAACATAAATTCCTTTTCTGTTGGTTTCAAAAGTTTCTTTATTGAATAAGGCATTATCGTTTTCGTCAAGGTCAATTCCGATCTTTTTCAAAAAAATTTTATCGGGATGATAGCCTGTCATAGCAAATACGAAGTCATTCTCAATTTCCATGATACCGGCAGGTGTTTTTACTATGGCTGATTTTTCTTTGATTTCAATTATTTCTGAATTAAAAAACGCTTTGATAGAATTTTCCTTAATCCGGTTTTCAATATCAGGTTTCACCCAGTATTTTATTGAAGGTTTAATTTCACTTTCCCGTATGACCATAGTGACTTTTGCCCCGACTCTGTAAAGCTCAAGCGCAACATCAACAGCAGAATTTCCGGCTCCGACAACAATAGTCTTATGATATGCATATGGATGTGGCTCATCAAAATAATGTTTTACCTTTGGCAGATCTTCACCTTTCAAATTCATGAGATTTGCATTATCATAATATCCAGTTGCGACTATTACATTTCTTGCTAAATAGCTGCTCTTATCTGTTAAAACTCTGTATACATCATCATCTTTTTTTACATCAAGGACTTTTTCATAAGTATTTACATTCAAATCATAAGCACCTTTGACTCTTCTGTAATACTCAAGTGCTTCTCTCCGGGTTGGCTTGATGCCATGCGAAACAAAAGGAACATTGCCAATTTCAATTCTTTCGGAAGTTGAGAAAAAAGTCATGTTTGTCGGGTAGTTAAAAATGGAATTAACAATGCTTCCTTTTTCAATGATCAGATAATTTAAATTATTTTTCTTTGCTTCAATCCCGCAGGCAAGACCAATTGGTCCCGCTCCGATTATTATTATATCGAACTTATTTGAAATGTTATTCATTTTTAAATTTATAACTTTACAAATAACGAATTGCAAATTACTCAGTTACAACTTAACTTCTGCGCAAAATGGTAAGAATATTATTCAATA
>CAYNTN010000098.1:0-18474 GCA_964399995.1 uncultured Ignavibacteriaceae bacterium | reverse complement strand
CAAACTTAACAAACTTAACAAACTTAACAAACTTAACAAACTTAACAAACTTAACAAACTTAACAAACTTAACCAACTTAACAAACTTAACAAACTTAACAAACTTAACAAACTAAGAAGTATGCAGGCAATCATACTGGCAGCAGGGGCTTCGAGACGTTTGAGACCTCTTACGGATTCGATTCCGAAGTGTCTGTTAAATGTTGGAGCCAGGAATCTTTTGGAAAGAACAATTGATAATGTGATTGCAAACGGAATAAAAGATTTCATATTTGTGACCGGTTACCGGGAGAATATGATAAAAGAATTTCTGAATGAGAAATATCCTCAATTAAACAAAAAGTTTATCACAAATAAAGATTATGAAATAAATAATAATTCCTATTCGTTATGGTTGACAAAAGATTATGTAAAGGGTGACATACTTCTTGCCGACAGTGACATACTTTTTGATGAAAAAATAATTACTACACTTTTAAATTCCCGGCATGAAAACTGTCTGGCAGTGAATTTTACTGATAAGCTCGATGAGGAGCAGATTAAAGTAATCTTAAATGAAAAGAATAAGATTCTTAAGATAGGGAAGGAGATTCCGATTCAAGAATCTGCAGGGGAATCAATAGGAATCGAGAAGTTTTCATCATATTTTATGAAAGAGCTATTTGCTATATTAGACAGAAAAATTTCAATAGAAAATAACGTTAACGAGTTTTACGAAGCATCTTTTCAGGAGGTAATTGATAAAGGTGATTCGAGGAACAGTATATATGCAGAAGATGTTTCAGAATTTACTTGCATTGAAATTGACACAATTCAGGATTACGAAAACGCTCAAAAAATAATAATTGACAATGAATAGTTACAGAAGACCGGGATTCTTCGGAGGATTTTCATTATTCCCGCCGGTAATAAAATTACTACTGCTTACCAATATATCAATTTATATTATTTTCAATCTTTTACTTACCGGATTTTCAATCGGCGGCACTTCTTTTGATATAATTATTACAAAATATTTTGCACTTAATCCCCTTAAGCCGGTTTTATTTAATGAGAACGGGCAGATAATACAGTTAAGTTTTTATCCGTGGCAATTGATAACATATATGTTTTTACACGGCGGATTTTTCCATCTTTTGCTGAATATGTTTGCACTGTGGATGTTCGGTGTGGAGCTGGAAAATACATGGGGGCAGAAAAGATTTTTAACTTATTATTTTATCTGCGGGATCGGGGCAGGACTCTGTAATTTGTTGATAGCACCTTTATTCGGACCTGTAGGTCCTACAGTCGGAGCTTCCGGATCTATTTACGGAATTCTTGTTGCGTTCGGTTATTTATTCCCGAACAGAAACATATACATCTACGGTCTCATACCGGTAAAGGCAAAGTATCTTGTAATAATTTACATGCTTCTGGAATTGTTTTCAGTCAGCAGCGGCTCAAATGACGGAATTGCTCACTTCGCACATCTTGGCGGAGGCGTTATCGGATTTATATATCTTTTGTTTTTCTACAAAGGTTCATCAATGAAATTTTTTGATAACAATTCCTTTAAAGATAAATTTTCTTCATATACTTCTTCAAATAAGCGAACCTACTCTCCGCCTGTGTACAGCAACGGGACAAATACAAAAAAGGAAGAAGCCTCGGATGCAAAATATCGGGATTTGAACGTAACAGATTATAAAAAAGAAATAGAAACTCAGGAAAAACTTGCTCAGGAGAAAATCGATGCTATTCTCGATAAGCTCAGTGAAGGAGGATATCAGAGCCTTTCAGAAGAAGAGAAAAGAATACTGTTTCAGGAAAGCAAGAAACTGCGATAAAAATTTATGTATCCGGATACACTTACCAAAAAATACTGCAACGATCTTACATCATACTCAAGGTACATCACACGTGAAGTAAAAATCGGCAACGTACCGCTCGGAGGAAACAATCCGATACGCGTTCAGTCAATGACAACTACCGATACAATGGATACTCTTGCAACAGTTGAACAGTCAATCAGAATCATTGAAGCCGGCGGTGAGTATGTCCGCATTACTGCTCCGAGCATCAATGAAGCAAACAATCTCGCAAACATTAAGAAAGAACTGAAAGCAAGAGGTTATGATACTCCATTGATAGCTGATATTCATTTCACGCCGAATGCAGCCGAGGTTGCTGCAAGAATTGTTGAAAAGGTCAGAATCAATCCGGGAAATTATGCAGACAAAAAAAAGTTTAATGTGATTGAATATACGGAAGATGATTATGAATCAGAGCTCGAACGCATACGACAGAAGTTTTCTCCGCTGGTCAAGATATGTAAGGAATACGGAACGGCAATGCGAATCGGGACTAATCACGGTTCGCTCTCAGACCGGATTATGAGCCGGTTCGGTGATACTCCTCTTGGTATGGTAGAGTCTGCTTTGGAATTTGTAAGAATATGCGAAGATCTGAACTATCATGAGATTGTACTATCAATGAAAGCAAGCAACCCGAAAGTAATGGTCGAAGCATACAGATTGCTGATAAATAAAATGGAAGAAGAGAATATGAATTATCCGGTTCATCTTGGTGTGACTGAAGCAGGTGACGGTGAGGACGGGAGAATAAAATCTGCGGTTGGGATAGGGACACTGCTTGAGGACGGGATTGGTGATACTGTGAGAGTGTCACTAACGGAGGAGCCGGAATTGGAAATTCCGGTTTGTGTGAATTTAGTCAGCCGTTATTCGGAAAGAGCAGACCATAAGGAAATAAATCCCGTCATAAATAACCCGCTGGATCCGTTTGATTTTAAAAGAAGGGATGCGATCGAAGTTGATAAAATCGGCGGACATAATGTACCCGTTGTGATTATCAGCGCTGATGAAAAAATTCTTAATTCTCCCGGTGCTTTGAAAGAAATTGGATATCACTACAGTGAATCTCTTGATAAATGGATTATTGGAGACGACGCAGCTGATTTTATTTATTTGAAGGATAAAGATATTTCTTACAGCTTACCCGGTACTCTCAGGAAAATTTTTGATTACGGCTTTTGGTATAAGTTAAAATCAGAAAATAAGAATGAGTCGTTTCCTTTGTTTAATGTAAAGCAATTTCTCGAAGGGAATGAAACAAGTAATCGTATAAATTTTGTCACGCTTACAATCGATGATCTGTCGGATGAGTTGTTACTTAAATTATCGGGTGATGTAAAATGTGTTCTTGTTTTGAATACTGATAATGAACATGCGATGGCTGAGCTCCGGAGAGCATTTATCGAATTAATAAATAAGGATATAAAAACCTCTGTTATAATTAAGAGAAAATTTCAGAACGCTGATGAAGAAAAACTAATGTTGTACTCTTCAACGGATATCGGGGGACTGTTACTGGACGGGCTTGGAGACGGTGTCTGGATTGATTCGGATAGAGTAAACTTAAAATTAGTTAACAGCATAAGCTTCGGTATATTACAGGCAACCCGGACAAGAATTTCTAAAACAGAATATATATCCTGTCCTTCCTGCGGAAGAACTCTGTTTGATCTTCAGGAAACAACTTCCATGATCAGAAAAAGAACTAATCATCTGAAAGGTGTTAAGATCGCCATCATGGGCTGCATTGTAAACGGACCTGGAGAAATGGCTGATGCTGATTACGGTTATGTCGGAAGCGGTCCTGGAAAAATTACTTTATACAAAGGCAGGGAAGTGGTTAAGAAAAATATTAATACGGAAACAGCAGTAGATGAACTTATTTATCTTATTAAGGAAAATGGTGATTGGGTTGAGCAATGAGCAATGAGTAATGAGCAAATGAACAATGAGCAATGAACAATGAGTAATGAACAATGAGCAATGAGCAATGAGTAATGAACAATGAATAATTAATAATTAATATCTGTAGTTGCGTATTTTGTCATTCTGAACGAACGGAGCGAAGCGGAGTGAAGTGAAGAATCCAGTAATAGAACAGAAGTAATGAGTAATGAGTTGTTGTATGAACATCTTACCATAGACTTTTCAAAGGTATTCCATAATTTTCAATTTTAAATAAAGGATTTAAAAATTAAAATGCAGTTTAATGCAAAGATAAGATTTATATAATTTATTAAAACGGAATATTACAAAAACCATTTTTAATTTAAACCAAGGATAAATTAATTAATGAAAACCCCAGCTATTTTACTTATTATTTTATTTTTAATATCACCAACATTTTCCTACTCCTCTAATGATCCGTATTCAATTGAACTGGAAAGAATTTATATACCAGGCTCGCCTTCCATTCATTCATTTTCATTTGCTGAATCAAATGGCCTATGGCTTTTCATAGGAGGAAGGACAAATGGGCTTCATGGATTCAATCCCGGTGACGCTTTCCCGAAACAATATGCAAACAAAAATATCTTTGTGGTTGATCCGAATACTAATCAGACTTACTCTAAAAATATTTTTGTAGATTGTCCGTATACACTTGTTGATCCGCTGCGTTCAAATAACATGCAGTACTATCAGGATGGAAACAAACTATACATGACTGGAGGTTATGGTTATGACAGCACTTCAAACGGATTAATAACCTTTCCTACACTGACTGTAGTGGATGTAAGTGAAATGATCCAGGCTGTCACCAACGGTGCTTCAATTGCTCCTTACATACGTCAAATAACAGACAGCAGGATGCAGGTTTGCGGCGGTGAAATGATGAAGCTCGGTGATTACTTTTATTTGGTAGGTGGTCATAAGTTTATGGGTAATTACTCGCAAACAACTAATGATCAGGTTTATACAAATAAAATTCAAAAGTTTAAGATTGTTGATAATGGAATAAGTCTGAGCATTACAGATTACAGCTCTTCTACTGATACGACCGAATATCACAGGCGTGATATGAATCTTGTTCCTGCAATCAGACCTGACGGAATAAATCCCTACCTGGTCCTTTACGGCGGAGTTTTCATACACGGTGCCGATCTTCCTTTCCTGAGCCCGATATATATTGACGGAAATGGAGCTGTTGTGGATAATTCCTTCAATCAGAAAATGAGCCAGTATACCTGTTCTTACCTGAGTGCATTTGATCCGGGTAACGGTAATATGCACACTACTTTCTTCGGCGGTATGAGTCTTTACTACTATAATGAGAACACTCAAATGCAGGAGATCGATTCTCTGGTTCCTTTTATAAATGACATTACAACTCTTACAAAAAATGCTGCCGGAGTTTCCGATGAAAAAATTTCACAGACAAAACTACCTGCACTTCTTGGTACGAATGCAAAGTTTATTTTGAACGGATCAGTTCCTCAATTTGATAATAAAGTAATTAAGCTCAATGAGTTGACCGCCAGAATTTTTGTAGGAATTATCTACGGAGGTATCAGGGCAATACTCCCGAATAATACTCCGTCATTTCCAAGTGATTATATTTTAAAAGTATATATCACACCAAAATCCGTCAACATAAATACAATAAGCAGTAATGTTCCGGATAAGTTTGAACTAAATCAGAATTATCCGAATCCGTTTAATCCTTTCACTAAAATAAAATTCAGCATCCCGGAAAATACAAAGACAAAAGTTTTAGTTTATGATGAGCTTGGAAGGGAAGTAGCAAGATTGGTTGATAAAGAATTGTCTGCAGGTGTTTATGAAGCAGACTGGGATGGCAGCGGTTTTTCAAGCGGGATCTATTTCTTCAGGCTTCAGACAAATTCATTTACAGATACAAAAAAAATGGTTCTAATCAGATAACTTAAAAAAATATTTTACCCCAAATATGAGATTAATTTTAGTTCTTTTTATTTCGGCAATTTCTTTACTTTTAAATGTTACATTAAAAGCACAGGGTGATTCTTATACAGTTGAGCTTCAACAGATAAGCATCCCGGGTGCTCCTTTAATTCATTCTTTTGCATTTGCAAAGTCAGACGGCAGGTGGCTTTTCATTGGCGGAAGGATAAACGGCTTACACGGATTCACCGGATTGACTTCTTTTCCGAAGCAATATTCAAATATTAATATTTATGTTGTAGATCCGAATACTCAGCAGACTTGGTCAAGGAATATTTTTCTTGATCTGCCTTTTGCCGTTGCGGATCAGTTCAGATCAATGAACATGCAATACATTCAATCAGGAAATAAATTATATTTTACAGGTGGATACGGATTCGACAGTACAGCAAACGGTCTGATCACTTTCCCGGTTTTAAAAGTCATTGATGTTAGTGAAACCATTAATGCAGTCATGACAGGAACATCCATTGCTCCTTTTGTCCGGGGTATTACTGACAGCAGAATGCAGGTTTGCGGAGGTGAGCTGCAAAAGCTCGGAGATTATTTTTATTTAATCGGCGGACATAAGTTTACAGGACCTTACAGGATTACATATAATGATCAAGTTTATACAAATCAAATTAAAAAATTTAAGATCAATGATGACGGAGTAAGTGTAAGCATTTCTGATTATACCGCATTCACCGATACAGCTCAGTATCACAGAAGAGATATGAATGTTGTCCCTGCAATTAAACCGGACGGATTTACACCTTATATGATCCTTTACGGCGGAGTATTCAAATATAATGTTAACCTTCCTTTTTTGAATCCAATATACATTGATGAATCCGGTATCGGCGTTGATTACAGCTTTGAGCAAAAGATGAGTCAGTATACCTGCTCGAATATGTCTGTGTATGATTCCGTTACGCAAAAGATGCATACTACTTTTTTTGGAGGAACGAGTTTGTATTATCAGAATGAAGTCACAAATACATTAGTATATGATTCTTTGGTTCCGTTTATAAAAGACATAACAACACTGTCAAAATCTCCGGACGGCACATCGGCTGAAAAAGTTATGACTCTGAAATTTCCTGAGCTCTTAGGTACGAATGCTAAGTTTATTTTAAGTGATTCCATTCCACAGTTTCAAAACGGGGTCATCAAACTGCACCATTTGGACGCGCATGCTTTTGCGGGATATATTTTCGGGGGGATAAAAGCGCAATTGCCGAACAATGGTGCGAGCTCAGCAAGTAATTACATCTTTAAAGTTTATATAAATCCGGACAATGTATTGCCTGTTGAACTTGCTTCATTTACTTCAAATGTGAACAACAGAAATGTGTATCTTCAGTGGAGTACTTCATCCGAAAATAATAATTACGGTTTTGAAATCGAAAGAGCTGTTAAAATCAACAATAATAATCAGAGTGATTTCATAAAAGTAGGATCAGTTCACGGATATGGAAATACAAGTTCAACTCAAAATTATTTGTTTGAAGATAAAAATTTAAATTCAGGAAAATATAATTACAGGCTGAAGCAGATTGATTACAACGGAAATCATGAATATTTTAATTTGTCAAATGAAATAGTTATTGGAATTCCGGTAAAATTTTATTTGTCACAAAATTATCCTAACCCGTTTAACCCATCTACTCGTTTGGAATTTGGGATTTCGAATTTGAGTTTTGTTTCGTTAAAAGTATATGACGCTGGAGGAAAAGAGATTGCTACATTAGTAAATGAAAACAAGCCGGCGGGGTATTATGAAGTGGAGTGGAAATCGGAAGGATTTGCAAGCGGTGTTTATTTTTATAAAATTGTTGTAAATACCGGTGAAGGAGCAAATAACTTTTCTGATACAAAGCGGATGCTTTTGGTGAAGTAAGGTCCTGTCAAATTGTCTTTAATATATCGTGAAATGATTGAGTATCCTTCAAATGAATCTTTGCAGTTCATTGCGATGTATATCCCCGGACTATTTGTTTGGATTCAACACTTCTCACGTAATTCAAACCAAGATTTAAACGGATTGTTTGCAAGAAATATTTTGAATATTTTGCACTCGGCATAATTGTTATTGCACTCCATGAATTTTTGCTCATCCCCCGGAATTATTTTAAACCTATTAATGACATTTTCTTAATGTAACCTTTTATATAAGATCGAGCTGAAATACATTTATGAGACAGTTAAAAATATTTCTTTGCATTTTTTTATTTGTGAATGAAATACATTCTCAGACCTCAATCAAATTTGCGGCAATTGGTGATTACGGTCTTTTCCCCGGGTATGTAGTCCTAGTATCTGATATGATTAAAAGCTGGAATCCTGACTTTATAATTACACTTGGTGATAACAATTATCCTGTAGGAGCGCAGGAAACAATAGATCAGAACATTGGTCAGTTTTTCTTCAAGTTCATTCATCCGTACACAGGAACTTACGGCACGGGTGATACGGCAAACAGATTTTTTCCCTCACTTGGTAATCACGACTGGATGACTCCCGGAGCTCTGCCGTATCTCAATTATTTTACTCTTCCCGGTAATGAGCGATATTATGATTTTGTAAAAGGTCCTGTTCATTTTTTTATCGTTAACAGCGATTTACAGGAACCTGACGGTTATGACAGCAGCTCAGTTCAGGCACAATGGCTGAAAAATAATCTGGCAAATTCAGCATCAATATTTAATATTGTATATTTTCATCATGCACCATATAGTTCAGGAAACGTACATGGTCACATATATCGTATGAGATGGCCTTACAAAGAATGGGGGGCTTCTTTAGTTATGGCAGGTCATGAACATGTATATGAGCGATTTCTAATCGACGGTCTGACTTACGTTACAAATGGTCTTGGAGGCAGCTCAAGATATGGATTTTTCGACGCTCAGCCGGGGAGCCAGGTTAGATATTCTGATAACTATGGTGCCATGCTTCTCGAGGCAAATTCCGACAGCCTGACACTGAAGTTTTTCAGCCTCGGAAATGTTCTCATTGATAATTATAAAATTCTTCCATCCCCTAAAACTTTGTCTCTAAGTGCTTTCATAGAGGGCTTTTACGATCCCGGAACTGATAAAATGATTCCCGATACTTTAAGTGCTTTTTTAAGAAATTCATTTTCTCCTTATTCATTAGTTGATTCGGTCAAGAGTATAGCCGATACTTCCGGGAAAGGGCTCTTTAAATTTACAAGAGCGGATAATGCGACTGATTATTTCATTGTAGTAAAGCACAGGAATTCACTTGAGACATGGAGTTCCGGAATAAACAGGTTCATTTATAATAATATGAGCTACAACTATTCAAGCGCTTCATCTCAGGCATTTGGGAATAATTTAATATTGAAAGGGTCGAGATATTGCTTGTATTCCGGAGATGTTATCAATAACGGATTAATTGATCTCGACGATCTTCTAAAAGTTTATAATGATGAAGTTTCGTTTCAGACCGGATATTTGGATACTGATATCAACGGTGATTCTATCGTGGATCTTGATGATGTGCTAATTGTCTATGGTAATGCAAACGGTTTTGTAGAAACAGTAAAGCCATGACAGAAAATTTTCAGTTTATTAAATATTTAAATCTGAATCTGTGAAGATATAAAGGCAAAAAATAATTTTTATGAAAAATAGTTTGCCCGGTATGACGATAAGAAGGGTTTGGAAATTACATGTTCAATATTGCTCACACAGGATGTATCTAGGAATTTTTAAAAATTTTAAAAAGCAACCGGTAAAGTAAAAAATACATAAAATAAAACTATGAATCCTTCAATACGCAAAACCTTCATGACTCTAATTATTATAGCATTTGCTCTTGTAGTATTGCATCTGCTAACTGTGCTGTTAGGCAGTACTTCAGCTAGTGATTTGCCCCAGCTTTTGATGAGTTTTCATCTTGATAAAGAAGCGAATATACCTACATGGTATTCAACAATTTTATTATTTGCAGTATCATTTTCATCATATCTTATTTATTATTTTCAAAATAAAATTCCCGGCGAAAAGAAACGTTTCTCTAAATTCTGGTTAAATTTTTCATTAGTCTATTGTTTCTTTTCTCTTGATGAGGCTGCAAGAATTCATGAACTCATTGATAAAATGATTTCCGTAAAATGGATTTATTTCTTCGCTCCTTTTGCCGCAGCATTCTTCATCTACTGCTTCATTTACTTTTCAACAGTAAATCCCGGTAATAAAATACTCCGTAACTGGATGATCGGCGGATTGATAATTTATGCCCTAGGAGGAATGGGATTTGAGGCAATAGACCATATATTCAGACCTCTGCCGCCTTTGATTCAAAATCTTGAATACGCATTTGAAGAAGGACTGGAAATGATTGGGACATCAATGGTACTGACAGGTTGTATAATCGAGTTGACTGCAGTTTACAACAAAACCAAAATTCCTCAATCTTCTTTTGCGGATCTGTAAATTTTCTTACTCCATTTTATAACAAATCATAAATTTCTATATTTGCCTAAACCAAAATCAAATAATCATTAGATATGAAAACAAAACAGGATTACTTAAAAGATACTATCCGTCATTTCGATATTAAAAAACATAACGTAATTTCTCTTGTCGAAGACATGCAGGACATGGCTTTCTCATCAAGAGATCTCGCAACTGCTGCAAAATACTATGACATGATGCTGTCGGATAAAAACTGCTCCGTTATGCTGTGTCTTGCGGGTTCGCTATTCTCGGCGGGTTTAAAGAATGTTGTTGTTGATATGGTGAGAAATAATATGGTGGATGCTATAGTTTCTACCGGAGCGATTATGGTCGATCAGGATTTTTTCGAAGGTCTTGGATTCAAACATTACAAAGGTTCGCAGTTCGTAGATGATAATGAAATGAGAGAACTTATGATCGACAGGATCTATGATACATACATTGATGAAGAAGACCTCCGTGAATGTGATATGATCATTGGAAAAATTTGTGATACATTGGAACATCGTCCTTATTCATCGCGTGAATTCATCTGGCACATGGGTGAATATCTGTCAAAGAATGGAAAGAATAAAGACTCGGTTGTACTGGAAGCATATGAAAATAATGTACCGATCTTTGTCCCGGCATTCTCTGACTGCTCGGCAGGATTCGGTTTTGTTTATCACCAGTACAATAATCCTGACTCTCACGTCTCAATTGACTCCGCAAAAGATTTTCTTGAACTCACAAAGATAAAACTTGAAGCAAATGAATCAGGTTTGTACATGGTCGGAGGAGGTGTTCCGAAAAATTTTGCTCAGGATACTGTTGTAGCTGCCGAAATTTTAAACAAAGAAGTCCCGATGCACAAGTATGCAATTCAGATCACTGTTGCAGATGACAGGGATGGAGCATTATCCGGTTCGACATTGAAGGAAGCAAGCTCGTGGGGAAAAGTAGATATGACTTATGAGCAAATGGTTTACTGTGAAGCAACGATCGCAATGCCGCTCATTTCAGGATATGCATATCATAAAGGCAACTGGAAGAACAGAAAGAAGAGAGAGTTTCAGAAAATGTTTCAGAAGGAAAATGTAGAGGCATAAGTAATATTTCAAACTATAGGTGACCCGAAATCTATCAATACAATTAATTTTGTATGAATTTAATTTTAAGTTAACTAAATTAACGTTAGTTTTTTAATTGACATTAACAAATTATTGAAATGAAAACTAAGACCGGAGTAAAGAATAAGGTAAATCTTCAGAGATCAAAAGAGAAGTATTCGGATAAACTTATACAGGAAATAAAGGAAGCAAGAAAAGATTATATGGACGGAAATTATTATAAGGGAACGGCAGACGAAGTCATAAAAAAATTGCACGATGAAGTTAATCAAATCAAAAAAGTTCAGTAAAAATATTCCAAGATATTCAACAAACAAAAAGAACTGATCGGTAAAATTGATATCACCCTTCGTAAAATTTCATTAAACCCGTTTGATGAATCCTTAAGAACTCACATACTTTCAGGTAATCTTCATGGATTATATGCTTCAAGAGTTACAGATGACATCAGAATAATCTTCGATTTTGTAAAGGATGATGATGAAGTGTGTATTTTGCTTCTGACATTTGGTAAGCATGAAGAAGTCTATTGATACAAATGCTTTGATGTTACTCCATCAAATCAATATTGAACAAGAACCATATTAAGACTATATTTGGTCAACTTTAAAATAAAAGAAATGAGCTTAAAAGATTCAATAAAACCAATCAGTTATTTAAAAGCGAATGCAGCGGAAGTTGTAAGAGATATTGCTGAAAGCGGAAAGACATTATACATTACACAAAATGGTGAAGCCAAGGTTGTGGTTCAGAGTATTGTTGAATATGAGAAGACACAGAATACGCTGGCTATGCTAAAGATACTAGCCTTAAGCGAAGAAGAAATTAAAAAGGGTAAACACAGACCGGCTGAAGAAGCTTTTGCTGCACTTAAAAAAAGAATTAAGAATGATCAAAGATGAATTATAATGTACGGATAAACCCACTGGCTGAAAAAGACTTAGATGAAATTTATGAATATGTTTTATTAAATGATTGTAAAATTAACGCTGAAAAATTAATTGACAAGCTAATTCTAAAATGTTTAGATCTGAAAAAATTTCCTAATCGTGGACACAAACTACCGGAATTTGAATATATGGAGAGAAAAGATTATCTGGAAATACACTATAAGCCATACAGAATAATCTATAAAATAATTAATAGAACAGTTTTTATTTATTGTATTATTGACGGAAGGAGAGATTTAAAGGATTTACTTAACAAAAGATTTCTAAGGTGAAACAATTTTATGAGAATTCTTTAACTACTTCATCCAGACTTTTCGTATTTTCGAAATAAGAAACTATCTTTTGTAACACCTCATCTACAATAGAATCCGGGCACGAAGCTCCGCTTGTTAAAATAATCTTTAAAGGATTTATTGCAGGCAGAAAATTCTCAGTTATCTTTTCTGTCGGTGTGTGAAAATCAAAATGATTGATTAGCTGCTTTGAAAGTATCTTGTCAGCAGAAGAAATGAAATAAGTCGGAAGCTTTTCTTCACATAATTCAACGATATGAGATGTATTTGAACTGTTATACCCTCCGACAACAATAGCGAGATCTGCATCAGTCTCAAGCAACCCGTAAGTTGCTTTCTGATTATCATGTGTAGCATAACAAAGAGTATCTCTTGTATCAGCAAAATGCACTCGTATGTTTTCATTCCCAAATTTTTGCACCATTATATCTTTCAAATAATCTGCAATTGCCTGTGTTTCCGTAGCCAGCATTGTTGTCTGATTGACAACTCCAATTCTGTCAAGATGAACCGTTGGATCAAAATCCTTTGTATATCTGCCGGGAAACATTTTATAGAATTCCTCCTTATCCGATCCGTGCAAAATGACATTGCCTAAAATTTTTGCCTCATCAATATCTCTTATTATAAGAGTCGGAGCAGATTCCTTACTGTGTGAGAATGTTGCCCGGGTTTCTTCATGCTTATATTTTCCGTGAATAATTATTGTAAAATTTTCATTGCCGAGTGACTCAGCCCTGTTCCACACTTTTTCAACGAAAGGACAGGTGGTATTATACTTCAATGGATTGATCCCTGCTGCTCTGAGCTTGTTCTCGATCTCAAGAGTTGTCCCGAATGCCGGTATTATAACTACGTCATCGGATTTTAAATCATTCCAATCAATAAATTGCTTACCCGACGTATCCATAATAAATCTTACTCCTCTTTCAATAAGATCTTTATTGACATCCGCATTGTGAATCATCTCACTCAAAAGAAAAATTCTCTTATCGGGATTTTCTTCTATTGATCTGTATGATATCTCAATAGCATTCTCGACTCCATAACAAAATCCGAAATGACGTGCGATATAAAATATTAGAGGTCCGAAATTAAGTTCGGTAGGGGAGTAGTCTTTCTTACGTGGGTCGTTGAGCTTCCTCGAATGCTTAATCTTGGATATTACCGGGCTGCGGTAAAATAAAGGTATATCGAATGATTTCATTTATGCTTTCTTATTTCTTCGAGGTCTGCAAGATCTTTTGCTCTGCCTGATGCTTTTTTATTTTTCTTTAAATCGTCAATATTAATGTAATAGATTTTTATTGAACCACTTTTTCTTATTTCCTTATTTTTAAAACTATTTTCAAAATTTAAACCGCTAACGCCGGTAATTATATCAATTCTGACTGGTGGGTAACCCATTTGGAATATTAAATCCTCTGACATAAAATCTCTTTCTGTGATCTTTGACATCGGAAATCCAAATTCTTTTAAGCAGCTGTAAACTTTTTTTGAATTGGCTTCTGTATTGTTCACCCAAAAGTCAATATCACCTGTATATCTTGGAAGCCCGTGAAACGCCAATGCAAAAGCTCCAACTACAAGATATTCAACTTTGGTTTCGTTTAACAATTTTATAAACTCTTTGTAATCTTGGTGTAATTTTACCATAGTATTGTTCTCTTAGAATCTCAACAGCAGAAATTCTTTCATCTTCAGTTTTTTTTATCCAATATTGATAATCGCTTGGTGCATCTTTGATTGACCCTTTATATGTAAACTTTTTTACGATTCGATTTTTATTCATTTTATTATTCTGTTAAGTTTATTCAAATGCAGCCAATCCTGTTATATCTTCTCCAAGTATCAGCGTATGCATCTCGTGCGTTCCCTCATAAGTCTTCACTGATTCAATATTATTCTGATGTCTCATTATCGGATACTCATCAAGAATACCATTAGCGCCGAGCATTTCTCTTGCCATGCCTGCAATTATCTTTGCTATTTCGCAGTTGTTTCTCTTCGCCATTGAAACCTGCTGAGGACGCATCTTACCGGAATCTTTTAATTTAGCCAGCTGATAATTCAGTAGCTGTGCTTTTGTAATTTCGGTTACCATGTAAGCAAGTTTTTCCTGTGTCAGCTGGAATCCTGCGATCGGTTTTCCGAACTGAACTCTTGTCAGTGAATAATTCAAAGCAGTATTGTAACACTCCATCGCCAAACCAACAACTCCCCAGGCAATTCCGTATCTTGCCTGTGTAAGACACATCAATGGTGATTTCAAACCGGTGCTGTTTGGTAAGAGATTTTCTTCGGGTATAAAACAATCTTCGAATACAAGTTCAGATGTAACCGATGCTCTTAATGAAAGCTTATGCTTCGTTTCAGGAGCTGTAAATCCTTTTGTACCCTTTTCAACTAAGAAACCTCTGACCTTGCCGTCAAGCTTAGCCCAGACTACCGCAACGTCAGCCACGGTTCCGTTAGTTATCCACATCTTTGCTCCGTTCAAAACATATCCGCCGTCCTTTTTCTCTGCCTTAGTTATCATTCCTCCGGGATTACTTCCGAAGTCTGGTTCAGTCAATCCGAAACATCCTATCATTTCACCGCTTGCAAGTTTCGGTAAATATTTTTTTCTCTGCTCTTCACTTCCGAAAGTATAAATCGGATACATTACTAATCCTGACTGCACTGAAGCAAAACTTCTTACACCGCTGTCTCCTCTTTCAAGCTCCTGCATTATCAGTCCGTATGCGATATTGTTTATTCCCATGCCGCCGTATTCAACCGGAAGAGTCGGTCCGAATATTCCAAGTTCAGCCATCTTCGGGATCAGCTGTGTCGGAAATTGCATCTCCTGATTATACTCTTCTATTATAGGTATTACTTCTTCATTTACAAAATCCCTTACAGTATCCCTGATTGACTTTTCCTCATCCGTGAGCATATCGTCTATGTCGTAATAATCAACTCCCTTATATGTTCCTACTGTCTGCATTTTATTTTCCCCTCCGTGATTTTATGTTTTAGTTTAAATTATTTTTTTTATTTCATTAGTAAAGAATTCAGCTATTTCTTCCTTGGATACGATTTCTTTTGGCATTAAATGATCTGAAATTTTATCCTCTTTTAAATCGTCAACATATAATATGGTTTCTGTGTAAGTAATATCTGCAATATTAGACAAAAGCTCTTTACTTTTATTAAAAATATTTTTTAATGGAATTACATTCTTCGCAATATAAAATAAATCATAATAATCTCTCATTGTATTCCTTTGTACTAAAGCACTCAGTTTCAAAATGGAAATGATTTCAACTGTTGCAATATTCAGGTTATTAAACTTTTGTGAATACCTTTTTACTTCAAAAGGAATAAGAACAGAGCCAGTTGTAAAGAAAGTTACTTTCACTTCATTAATGATAAAATCCAGCTGATGATCATCATCCTGCTTAATTAGTTTATATCTTCCTTTGAAAATCTTATCAATAAATATTTTGATCGAATTTGAATCAAGAAAATCTGAATCTGTAATGAAATCCAGATCTTCGGACAATCTGTGCTCCAACTGAACCGATAAAGCCGTTCCTCCAACCAATGTATATTTATCAATGAACTTCTCTTTTGATAATTCTTCGAGAACGGATTTGGTGTTGTCAGTAACAAAATCTAATTTCAAATCGAATTCTAAGATAAAAAAATTTTTTTAACAAAATTAATTCTTTTCTTATATCTTCCTGACTTCTCCAGCTCCTCAACCACCTGACGCAAATTATCCTTACTTACGATACTCATCAGTTTTTTATAATCATTCAATTCACCGTATAAAATTACATGTTCTATTACTATATGCTTATCCAGCTCTGCATCACTCCTATAATTCCAAAAGAGATGCTTTGGAAAATCGGATATGTTTATGAGTTTATTATTCATTGTTCAGCTCCTTTCTATCAGCCCCTTAATTGTAAGATCCTCATCTATTAGAGGCCAGTTAATTCCATAGCCTGAGCATATTATCCGGTAAGCTTCCCTCTGAATTTTATTTGCAGATAGTAATTTCTTTGAAACATTTTTTAAAGGTATTATATACTCAGTGCCGTTGACCTTAATAATAATATTATTTTTATCAAAAACTATTTTTTGAACATCAAAAAATAGTTCATCTTGCTTCTTATAATGTCTCTTTATTTCCTTTTTCTCTGAAATTTTTCCCATTGATCAACTATATAATTGAAGTTACTAAAAATAATTTCTTTTACTTGTTTCAAGTCTGAATTATTCATGTTCTTTGAATATTTTTTATTTAAGTCAAACTTCTCAGCATCAATAAAAAATTTACATGATTTTTCTGCTTTTTCAACATGAATATGAACGGGTTCATTCCCTTCATCAGCGAAAAAGAAGAACCTCCATCCATTAATAAACAAAACTGTAGGCATCAATTGTTCATTTTTTCAAGCAGAGAATAATTCTTATCATTAGTCTTGAATGTAACCTTTATCCCGCTCTTCAAATACTTTACTTTGCTGACTTCAGCAAGCTTATATATCAAGCTGACTTTCTTATGCTCGTCCGGCTTAAGCTTTATTGTCCGCTCTGTATTCTCTTTATTCAGTTCAAATTTGATCTTCTCCATCAAAGAGTTTATGTTCAAACCTTTTTCGGCTGAAATGAAAACTGCATCTTTATATTCTGATTTAAGATTTGCTATCAGTTCAGAATCGTCAAGCATGTCAACTTTATTGAATACATTAACGATGATTTTATTTTCAGCGCTTATCTCTTTCAATGTATCTTTAACAGTTTCCATCTGTTCCGGAAAATTTTCATTTGAGACGTCTATGACATGCAGCAGCAAATCAGATTCCACTACTTCCGCTAAAGTTGATTTAAATGATTCAATTAATTTATGCGGCAGATTTTTAATAAATCCTACAGTATCGGAAATTAAAATCTTCTTGGGAAATTTTGTTACCGTTCCGTCATCTGAAACCAGCAGTTCGAGAACTTTAGTCGATGTATCTAAAGTTGCAAACAGCTTATTCTCAACATATACATTTGCATTTGTAAGAGTATTGAGAAGAGTTGATTTTCCTACGTTTGTATAACCTACTAATGATATTCTGAAAAATTTCTTTCTCTCACTGGATTGTGTTTTCCTCTGCTCAGCAACTTTCTTAAGCTTTTCCTTTAATTGCGAGATCTTATTACCGATCATTCTTCTGTCAGTCTCGATCTGAGTTTCACCCGGTCCCTTTGTACCGATACCTCCGAATTGTTTTGACAGGTGTGTCCATTGTCTTGTCAGTCTTGGCAGTGAATATTCAAGCTGAGCAAGCTCAACCTGAAGCTTTGCCTGTGCGCTTCTTGCATTGGATGCAAATATATCAAGTATCAGATTAGACTTATCAATGATCTTACATTTGATCTTATTCTCAAGATTTCTAAGTTGTGTGTAAGCAAGTTCATTCTCAAAAATAACCAGATGAACATTATTCGCTTCAATAAATTCAGCTATCTCTTCAACTTTCCCTTTGCCAATCATGTATCTCGAATCGTAAAGATCATTCTCCTGAAAAAAAGTCCCGACGACTTCAGCACCGGCAGTCTCCGCAAGAAATTTGAGTTCAGTCAATGAATCTTCCGGATGATAGTTCTTCTTATCTCTCCTGTTTGAATAACAAACTAATACAGTCTTCTCAACTTCTTTCTTTGTTTCTAATAAATTCAAGTTTGTTTTTTAAATTTATCAAAAATACTCAAATGGGTATTGAGATTAAAGTCAAAGATAAGAAGAAGATTCATAAGATTCATAAGATTTATAAGATTTATAAGATTCATAAGATTCATAAGATTCATAAGATTCATAAGATTCATAAGATTCA
>CAYNTN010000097.1:0-18758 GCA_964399995.1 uncultured Ignavibacteriaceae bacterium | reverse complement strand
AGCACATTAATTTTCTTACCATTTTGAGATGAATTTCACTTATGACAATCTAATTCCTAATTCTTAATTCTTAATTAGTTATGTCCGATTTTATTTTAGAAGCAGTAAAATGTAAGAAGTGTGCCAGCGGTCTTGTAGTTGAAGTCAATGATAATATTGTTTACTGTTCAAGCTGCGGAAGCGGTTTTGAAATCATTTACGGCGAATTAATTCCGATTGAAATTAATTTTGCATCAGCGTCAATAAGAGGTGAAGGAGAATTAATATACAGACCTTTCTGGCTTCTTAAGACAAGCATAAGTGTAGAGGAGCGTAAAGCATCGGGAAATTTTCTGAAAAATTTGTTCGGTGGCAGTGCTGAGAATGCAAACGGCAGCATTACTTTTTACATTCCGGCATTTTATTGTTCAATTGATGCGATGAAGGAGCTTGCATCACAGTTCACATTAAAAAATCCTGTTGCTTCACCTCAGAAGTATAACACCAAGCTTACAGGATTTGCATACGGAAAAGAAGATGCTAAGAAACTGGCGGAGTTCATACTAATATCACTTGAAGCAGAAAAAAGCGATACGATGAAGAACTTTAAGTATGACATGAGATTTGATTCTATGGAAATACTGGGGATACCTTTTTATAAACTTCCGGACGGGACATACAAAGATGCGGTGCTGGGGATTGAACTGTAAATAGTTAAATGGTTAATTAGTTAAATTGTTAATTGATTAAGGGTTAATTTTAGATTTTGGATAGCAACGTTCAGGTTTATCATTTAATCATAGTTTAATAACTAATTCACTTTATCTTTCCTTTATTAAACTCCTTCGATTTTCCTTTCGGTATCGAAAGACTTTTCCAGGCTGTTCCTTCTAAATGTTTTGCAATATAAACTATCTGACCTATGTGATAGCCGTAATGAGTCAGCTGTCGGTTTATTGCTGCAATAACTGTATGCGGTTCATTCCTGATTCTTATCTCCTTGAGAAGATCATTTTCATTTAAAGACCCTAGTGTGTCAAATAAACGCTTCCAGCCTTTTTCCCATCGTGAAATTATATCATCTTTGTCGGTATAAAATATCCGTTCGAATTCTTCATCACGATTACGGTTTTCCTTTTCGCCGTCAGTTGTCAGAAAATCTGTCCAGCGTGACAGCATGTTACCGCTCAAATGTCTTACTATTATTGCAATACTGTTTGAGTCCTCATCAGGAGACCAAAAGAAGTCTTCATCTTTGATTTGCGAAAACGATTTGTCTCCGAGCTGCTTGAGCTTTTTAAATTCCGAAATTGAATTCTCGAGATAGTGTTTATTCAAGTTCATTTTTTATAATTCTTAATTTAATCCGGGATAATTTAAATTAGTATAACTTAATATTTTAGTCATTTAAAACTTTTTTTTTGTTTATATTTCTCAGAAAAAGATGATTTCAAAACCGAAGGAAGTATCAGCCTTAGATAATTTTAAAATATGGATAAAATTTGAAAATGGAGTTAAAGGAGAAATCGATTTGTCATCTCTGAAGGGAAAAGGGGTTTTCCAAATCTGGAATGATTACAATATTTTTAAAAATGTTTATATTGATAAGGAAACATTTGCCATAGCATGGAACAAAGATGTGGAAATTTATACAAACAATTTATACCTAAAGTTAAAAGAAAAAACCTATGAGCAATGGAAGAATGAAAAAGTAGATTATGCCTCAGATAAGTAGATTTTTTGGAATAATTATTTCAATGTATTTTAATGATCATAACCCTCCTCATTTTCATCCCAGATATGTGTACTGGAAGGAAATTTACCTTCAAGAGCTTTAAGCATGGTAATCGAATGGGCATCAACGAATAAAGACTTGCTCAAAGATAATTGGATTTTAGTAGGAACAATCAATCTCCAAAACAAATAAAACCATTACAATAATATTAACTCTAATTTGTAATTATCTTTTCACCGGTTTATCTTCTCTCAAATTAAATCCCGGTAATGTAAGACCTGTGCTGTTAATTATCTGTTCCGGAACATATTCTCCTTTTGGGTTTATGTCAACCTTAATCCTGGAAACCTTTTCATCTTCATCAAAATAGATAAACAAATTTTCACCTTCGACTTTATTCAGTCCGTTAGCTTTATCTTCCTCATAAAGAAAATAAATACTGTTTGAATTCTGATTCACTTCGATCACCTCAATTTTATCTTCAATGAATTTTAATGTGATATCACCTCCGCTAATCTGATCATACCTGTCCTTGAAGAATTCATCCTTGTTCTTTGAAATTACAAATGAAACTGAAGAGCTGTCCGACGAAAGCTTTTTTACATAAATAGTCTGAAGCTTTTTCCCCGGCAGTTCCGCATAAATCGAATCACCGGTCATTTGCATATTCTCCTGCCATACTATGGGATTATCCGACAGAGATATGATTTCTTCCTCTTTGTAATAGATCCCGGTTCCGCATCTTGAAAGAAAGTCATTTCTGATTATCTCAACATTACTTTTTGCAATGTAATAATCCGGCTTTGTTCTGTAAGATTCCATAGTATCACTATAAATATGCAGCGTATCTTTGTTTTCCTCAATCTGAATAAGTTTTGCGTTCCCTTTTAGAATTGTATAATTTTCTTTTTCAAAATTTTCTATATTGTTTCCGAATACGACTGTATTATTATTCAAGCTGACTATCTTTACATTTCCGGAAGCAAAAGATTTTTTATCTGCAGAATAATTTGTTGCTGTGTCCGAAGTAATGATTGTCGAATCGCTTTCAATGCTTACATTACCAGTTGCAACCGATTTCTGCTGGCGTTTATAAAAATCAATATTGTCTGCTTTAATAATTGCTGAATCGGAAGTTACGATCACATTTCCTTTTGCGAAAGAATCTTCGGAGTCTCTTAAATACGTTAATTCATCAGAAGCTATTCTGTATTCCGGATTCACTACGATCACATCTCCCCGGAATATCGCTTTTCTGTCATTAAAAGAATACACTCCGCCATCGGCCTGTATAGTTGCATTCGGATCTTTGAGAGTAACACTTCCCTCGCATACAGCCCGCTTATCATCACCGAAATATGTAGCTTTTGAAGTTGTGAGAGTGAGAGTATCCTGATATATTCTCACGTTCCCGTGAAGTTCAACACGGTTGGCTTCTATAAATTGCGTTGCCGAATTACAATATACTTTGACATTTCCCTGAACAAACTCAACATTTCCGTTGGCTTCGCGCACATTCTGACCGTCAATGATTTTTCCGGAAAGCTCTTCGGCATTTTTCAGCTCTATTTTCTCCTGCCCAAAAACGTTTGCAGAAACAAAGAGCATCAGTAAGATTAATATTAATTTTATTTTGCTGATTTTTGTAACAAAGTTAATTTTGTTAATTGCAGACTCGTTATTCGTTATTCGTTACTCGTTATTCGTTACTCGTTATCGTTACTCGTTATTCGTTACTCGTTATTCGTTACTTCACCACCAAGTAATTCATTACTTGTAATCTTGTAATTTGTGAATTAGTAATTAGTAATTAGTAATTAGTAATTAGTAATTAGTAATTCAATTAAACGTTCCGCTGACCTTAAATATTTTATAGTTTCTTAAATTCTGATCGGATTCAAAGCCAATGCCTTCAATGGTTTCAGCAGGAGTTTTTATTGTAACAAATTCATCCGATGAAACCCGCTGGGTTTTATTGTTCCAGAATAGTTTCTGAGTTTTCAGCTCACTTCCTTCTTTGTTCACAACATTGACACTGTCATAGATTTCTATGTCCTTGGTTCTGTCGTCAATCTTACCCTTTTTCCCTGTTAAGGTTGAAACGATTTCGCCATCTCTGTAAAAGTCTACTTTTGCGCCACTGTCAATTAATGTAAAACCTTTTGAACTATAAACTGATATATGCCCTGCTTCCAAAATTGCTTTCGTTCTTCCTGAATCTGAAAACGTCACTGTAGAGTTCCAGCTTTCCTGGGAAGGCATTTCATTTGTATTGATATCTGTCCGCGTTGGTTTAAATTTTTCATCGCAGGATGAAACGGATAAAGTAAAAAGAAATAAAAAGATTAGAATTTTTTTATGAAACATTTTATAACCCTTCTTCCAGTAGTCTGTGCATGTGAATAATGCCAATCGGTCTTTTTAATTTATCTCCCACTATCAGTTGCGTTATCTTGTTTTTTTCCATAAGCTCTAAAGCAGATATAGCCAGCATTTCCCTTGAAATTATTTTCGGGTTCGGATTCATAATATCGGCGGCTTTTGTGCTGCTGATCTTGTCAAAATTTTTTTCAAGCAAACGTCTCAGATCTCCGTCTGTTACTATTCCCGCAATTTTTGATTTATTAATGACGCATGCGCATCCAAGACGTTTTGATGAGATCATATAAATGACATCCCGGAGATTGTCTTTCATTTTTACTACCGGAATGTCTTCGCCTTTTGCCATTATATCATCTACCTTGAGAAGCAGTCTCTTGCCCAAATTTCCACCGGGATGAACCTGTGCAAAATTTTCCGAAGTAAATTCCCGCTTCTGCAAAAGAGCGATAGCTAAAGCATCTCCAAGCACGGCAGCGGCAGTTGTTGAAGATGTAGGAGCGAGATTGTGCGGACAGGCTTCTTCCTTAACGGATGCATCTAAAATAATATCGGAAACTCCGGCAAGCTCTGAATTAGTATCGCCGACAAGAGCAATTATTTTTATATTCAGGATTTTAAAATTGGGAATGATATGCTTAATTTCTTCAGAGCTGCCACTTTTGGAAATTATTATTACGACATCATCTTTTCTTAGTACTCCAAGATCACCGTGAATGCTGTCAGCCGAATGAAGAAAAATTGAATACGTTCCGGTTGAATTAAATGAAGCTACTATCTTCTGTGCAATGATTCCCGATTTTCCAATCCCGGTCACTACTACCTTTCCCTTGCATTTAAATATTGTTTCGACGGCTTCGACAAAATTTCTGGAGAACTCTTCATTCTTAAATCTTTTTTCAATATCAATCACGGCATTCTTCTCTATTGTCACAACTTTTTTTCCGTTGGCAATTATTTCCCTCTGGCTTTTTGTATTTTTCATTAGTCTCTTTAGGTGCTGAAATTATTAGAAAAATGTACTTCTACAACAATGCATTTATTTTTTATTAATTTTATCGAATGAAGTCTTTATGCCTTTTATTAAAGAAGAACTAAATCCCTGATGCTCCATTTCATTCAAACCGACAATTGTGCAGCCCTGAGGAGTTGTTACCCTGTCAATTAATTGTTCAGGATGAACCTTCTCTTCAAGAGACATCTGAGCCGCTCCCTTAACAGTTTGAGAAGCAATTGCCAAAGCTGTCTGAGCATCAAATCCAATTTCAATTCCTGCCTGCATTGCAGCTCGGATATATCGCAAAGCGTATGCTGTTCCGCACGCCCCTAAGATTGTAGCACCATCCATCAGCTTTTCTTCGATGACTGAGGCTGTTCCTAACAGGCTGAATAGTCCGAATATCTTCTGCCCTGCCTCCTTGTTCTTTTCGGAATATGAAATACACGTTGCAGATGCACCGAACTGGACAGCGATATTGGGCATGATCCTGACAATTGAATTGTTTCCGTGTGTTTTTTCCTCTAACTCATCAATGCTTATTCCGCTGACCGCAGATGCAATAATTTTATTTTTAATATGAGGTAAGATCTCATTTAAAACAACATCAACCTGATACGGTTTTATAGTCAGGATCATGATGTCGGATTTATTTATATCATAAGTATTGTCGGAAGATGTCCGGATATTTTGCTTTTCAAGATACTTAATCGCCTGAATGTTGCGTCTTGTGATTGTGATTTCAGAATCGGAAGAAAATTTTGATAAACCGACTGCAATTGCTGCTCCTAAGTTGCCGCCGCCTATAATGTGAATTCTATTTTTTTTCAATGAATGTATTTGATAATATTAAGTAATAGCATTTAAAATATTGGATATAATAATTAATATACACTTTTTATTAAATAGCATTATGAATGATTAAAAAGGGTGATGAGCTTCGTGTCTTCATAATCGAACTCAACTCTGAGGGAAGGGGCGTTTCAAAGATTGAAGACGGATTTGTGATTTTTTCTACAGGAACGCTTCCGGGTGATGAAGCTTTAATTAAAATTGCAAAAAAGAAATCTAATTATGCCGAAGCGAAACCAATTGAAATTCTGAAGCCATCAAACTACAGAAGAGCACCAGAATGCAGTTATTTCGGTGTCTGCGGAGGATGCAAGCTGCAGAATTATGAATATGAAAAGCAGCTTGAATATAAGACAAATGTCGTTAGAAATGCTTTTGAAAGGTTAGGCGGATTTAAAGATATGAATATTCCTGAAGCCATCAGAAGTGATGATATTTTCTTTTACAGAAATAAAATGGAGTTCTCGTTTTCAGATGATGAATGGGTAACGGAAAAAGAAATTAGTATTGAGAAGGAAAATTTCGCTCTCGGACTGCATGTACCTAAGTTTCATTCAAAGATAGTTAACATTGAAAGGTGTTACCTGCAATCTGAATTGTCCAACAGCATTCTTAACTTCACAAGGGATTTTTTTAAAAAAAGAACCATTTCTGTTTATTCAACAAAAACCCAAAGCGGTTTTCTCAGATTCTTGATCATCCGGCAGAGTAAGAATACAACTGATTTGATGGTTAATTTAATTACATATGAAAAAGATAATGAACTCATGAATGAATATTCAAAGCAGTTGCAGCTAAACTTTTCTCAAATAGCTACCATCATTAATTCAACTACAAAAAAGAGAGCACAGATTGCAACTGGTGAATCTGAATCTGTTCTTTACGGCAGCGGTTTTATTTATGAAAATCTGAGAACATCTTCCGGGAAAGAGTACCAATTTAAAATTTCACCCCAATCTTTTTTTCAGACAAATACTCTTCAGGCAGAAAAATTATTTAATAAAGTAATTGAATTTGGTGAGTTCAAAAAAGGAGATAATGTATTGGATCTTTATTGCGGAGCTGGTTCGATTGCAATTTTTATTTCCGGACTGGTAAATAAAGTTTTTGGAGTCGAACTTGTTCCCGATGCAATTAAAGATGCCGGCATTAATTCAACACTGAATAATGTTGACAATACGGAATTTGCCTGTTCCGATATAAAAGATTTTTTAGAGAATCAAAACACGTTATTCGAATTCAATAAACTGGTATTGGATCCTCCGCGTGCCGGACTTCATCCGAAAATATCCGGGATATTATCTGACTCAAATTTTGAAAAGATAATTTATGTGAGCTGCAATCCTCACACGCAGTCAAGAGACATACAGACGATCTGCAGCAAAGGGAAATATGGGATTGAAAAAATTCAACCTGTCGATATGTTTCCTCATACATATCATGTGGAGAATTTAGTGAGTCTTGTCAAATTGGGAATTGGGAATTAAGATTTGGAATTATTGTCAATTTGGAATTTGGGATTTATATAATTTAAATTCCAAATCCGAAATCCCAAATCCCAAATTTTGTAGCATTACATTTTAATATACACTTAATTAATTTTGAATTATGTACGAACGATTCAATGAACCGCTGGCAAGCAAAAAGAAATATAATCAGCGTATGATTAAGTCCGGAAAGTTTGCATTAATGATATTCCTAACCGCACTTGCTATTGGTGTCTTCGGATATCATTTCATAGCTGACCTGGACTGGGTGGATGCATTTCTGAATGCTTCAATGATACTCGGCGGAATGGGAGCGATAGATGATCTCAATAACAACGCGGCAAAAATCTTTGCAGGCTGCTATGCATTATTCAGCGGAATAACATTCCTTTCAAGCATGGCAATATTCCTTTCACCGGTTATTCACAGGATACTTCATAAACTTCATGTAAACGATTCGTAAGATTTATAAGATTTATAAGATTTGTAAGATTTATTTATTATTTTTTTATTAAGTGATTTTGAAAGCGCAAATGTCCGGGAAAAAGTCAGTATTAATCATTGATGATGAGCCGAATATAAGAATGCTTCTTGAAAAGATTCTTTCTCTTGAAGGATTTGATGTTAAGTCTTTTGAAAATGCAAATGACGGGATTAAATCAATTGAAGATAATTTTTTTCATGTTGCCCTGATCGATGTTATACTTCCGGATATTAACGGAGTCCAGCTTACGAAAATTATCAAGGAAAAATCTCCGGATACGGAAATAATTGTAATGACAGCGTTTGCGAGTGTCCGTGACGGTATTGAAGCAATGAAAAACGGAGCTTATGATTACATAGAGAAGGGAAAAGATGAAGATGAAATTATACTAAAGGTAAAGCAGGCATTTGATAAAGCATCTTTAAAGACAAAGGTAAATGAACTCCAAAGCAAAGTTGACAGGAAATTCAGTTTTTCATCTATCACCGGTAAAGCTAAGTCAATTTCGGATGCAATCGAACTTGCAAAGAAAGTTGCTGATACAAATACTACCGTTCTTCTGCTCGGTGAAACAGGAACAGGCAAAGAATTGTTTGCGCAGGCAATACACGAAGCAGGAAGAAGGAAAGACAAGGTGTTCATTGCAGTCAACTGCAGTGCGATTCCTAAAGATCTTCAGGAGTCTGAATTGTTCGGCTATGTAAAAGGAGCTTTCACCGGAGCGGTAAAAGATAAAAAAGGATTCTTCGAAGCTGCTAACGGAGGAACAATTTTTCTTGATGAGATCGGTGACATGAGCATTGAAACACAATCGAAATTATTAAGAGTTCTTGAAACAAGTACATTTACAAAGGTAGGTGATACAAATAATACGAATGTTGATGTGCGAGTAATTTCCGCAACCAACAAGGATCTTAAATCCGAAATTGAAAAGGGAAATTTTAAGAATGACCTCTATTATCGGCTGAATACTTTTACCATTGACCTTCCCTCACTGCGTGAAAGGAAAGATGACATTGAACTTCTGATAAATATTTTCATAAAAAAGTATAACGAAAAATTAAAGAAGAACATATCAAAGGCAGGCTCTGAGTTCATTGCAAAGTTAAAAGAGTATTCGTTTCCCGGGAATATCCGTGAGCTTAAAAACATTATTGAAAGGGCAATGATACTCTCTGATGGAAGCGAGCTGAAAACTAAAGATCTGCCGGAAGAAATATTTGAAAGCAATTTACTTCATGAAAACCACTCAGATTCCTTAAAGGAAATTGAAAAGCAGCACATCCTGAAAGTTTATTCCGAAAACAACTGCAACAAAGCTATAACTTCAACCAAGCTTGGTATTGGCACCGTGACGCTTTACAGAAAACTTAAGGAATACGGTGTAGAGTAACCGAAAAGTTAAACCCTCAGAACAATCTCACCTGCTCAATATCATCTTCCTGACGGCAATGAAATCTCCGGCGCTCATTTTATAAAAATAAATACCGCTTGACTGAGGCACTCCATTATAATCAGTTCCTTTCCAATCTATTCTGTAATTCCCTTTGGTCTTATATGAATCTTCTAATACCGAAACTCTCTTACCAAGTACATTAAATATTTCTATCTTAACCCGGGAATCTTCATTGAGTCCGAAATTAATTACAGTCGCCGGATTAAACGGATTCGGATAATTCGATGATAGATACATATGCAAAGGTATCTCCGGAGTAATGTTATCAGATTCTAAAGTTGTTTCTGATTTGTCATTATAACTGCATCCTCCCGTAACAAATGACTGAATTGCAGAAAAGCTTACGTTTGAAACCGGCGAAAGCGTATCGCAAATTGCCCTTATTCTCCAATTGTAAGGAGTATTGCATTTTAATTGTGTCAGAACCAGATAATTTGAATCACCACTGACAATTCTTCTGTTCCAATTTCGGACAATTGATGGCGACAATGCAGTTCTGTAATGAATTTCATATTTAAGAGCACCAGTGACGAAGTCCCAGTTTAACTTTGCCGTATGGGGAGTAATTTCATTGGTGTATAAATTCTGCGGAATTGGGCAAGAGTTCAATTGCTTTATCTTTGCAGTCTTCCCTCCGGTGATATAAATACCGTTGTCGCTTCCGATTGCAAGTCCTGAAGCAGCACTTGAAGCATTAATGGCAACAGTCCATCCAGATGCTCCGTTTGAGTTTACCTTGCAAACAGCCATTTCAGTTTGTGTTCCGCCCGCAAGGTATGTATTGTTTTGTGAGTCCATTACAATCTGTGAATGAATTGTCAAGTTATACGACCCGTCAGCATTTGAATTGAGCCAGAGTATATTTCCGTTTGCATCAACTTTGACAAATGCAGACCCGCCTGTAGTATTACTGAGCGGAAATCCTGATGCAACCGGAAGGTTGTCGGTACCTACTTCTATCCTCTGTCCAAAAAGATTTACGCCTTTCTGCCAAATCTGAACTCCTGACGGATTAAGTTTTCTTAAAACCGATCCGGGAACAACAGAGATTCCCTGACTTGAGATTGTGTATGTATTTCCGAACGCATCTCCGGCAGCATCTCCGGCTGCCACACTGTTAACTCCGGCAATGCTCCAGATTTGAACCCCGTTAAGATCTATTTTCGCATATCCGTTTCCTCCGCTTGTAGTAACACTAAGACCTCTTCCGGAGATTACAATTGAATTGTCGGGAGTGAATTTGAAGTTGACTGCTGATCCTATTGATGAATTATTATATGACCAGAGCACAACTCCCTCAGGAGAGAATTTCCGAATATTAGTCATTGCAGTATTAACACCGCCAGTAACGGTTGTAAGGACATACACATTGTTTACGGCATCCGAAATACATTTCTTTGCGCTGTTACTGCCTGCAGCGTTTGTGTATAAGTAACGCCACAGAAGATTTCCTAACGGATCGAATTTCATGACAACAGTTGTAATTCCGGAAACGTTTGATGCAGAAGACATTAATGTCCCGGCTACGATTGCATTTCCGAGATTATCGGAAGTAACCCAAACCGCTTTTTCCCATTTTGTTGTGTCGGTTTGGTTATAACTGCTTTGCCATAACAGATTACCGTTAGCATCTCTTTTGGTGAGAATGATATCACCTCCGGGTGTATTTGCATTATCAATTGTGTAAACATTGTTAGAATTATCAAGAGTTATTGAGTTGCCGCGGGTGTCCTGAATCCAGCTGATGACTGCCTGTCCGGATAAAATCTCCGGAATCAGAAGTGCTAAAATAAATAAAAGCTTTTTCATAATGATTAAATTTATATTTATGAAATTACAACAAAGAGTTGTTAACTTTTAATTAAAGAACGGAATGATTTTGTGTGATTAAAATTACTCAGATGTAACACTAATGTAAATTTAAAAAATTTTCTCATTGGCTGGCAAACTCTGAAATTGAAAGGTTCGGATACTCATCAAAAAATACTAATTTCCGTAATCAACATAGATCTCAAATATAAAATTGAAAAAAGGAATTTTAAGAATGACCATTATTCTCCCAGCTTGAGTTTATTGTTTCCAATATTTAACTCTTTTGAGGGGACAAATGTCACTATTTCAAAAGCACCATCTTCTTTGTGGCAATAAAATCTCCCGCTTCAATTTTATAAAAATAAATTCCGCTGGAAAGATGACTGCCATTGAAATCAACAGTATATCTGCCTGATACTTTGAACTCGTTATTAAGTAAGCGTATAATTTCTCTACCGAGCAAATCATAAACTATTAATTTTACATTGTCATCCTGAGGTAAATCAAAATTAATTTTAGTAACAGGATTAAACGGGTTAGGATAATTTTGTGAAAGACTGTATTCAGTTGGAATAATATTTATGACTTCTTTCGAGCCATGATCTTTCATTGCTCCGAATACTTTCTGAATATTGCCGTTGACATTGTTAATATGTTCTGTAATATCTCTCGGTTTTCTAACTTTAATTGCTTCACCTAAAGTTTTCTTTACATTCAATTCAGATTTGTCATTTTCATTCGCATTTCCCTTTCTTACTTTCTCCTCAAGAGATTTTACTTTTTCAATTTCTGTTTCTCTTTTTGTCTGGAATGAATGAATAACATTTTCCCGTATTACTTTCCTGTCTTCCTTTGTAAACTTCTTAGAATCATACTTATCTTTCGGATCATTATCTAAGATTTGGAATTTGGGATTTTGGATTTGGGATTGATTGATGTCATCTATGTAGTCGTACTTTACTTGAGGATTGTTGTTTCGATTTTCATTAGTAATTAGTAATTCGTAATTAGTAATTCCGCCACCCGAACCACTTTGAAGATTATAAAGTAAACTCGTGGCGGAAAAGTCCCAGCTCGCTATCAATCCTTCATAGCCATATGGATTCTGATTTATGACTTCCTGAAAACCTGTCATAGCCGATTCATACATTTCCAAAGAAACCTTGCACTTCTGTATAACATAAAATGACAGCTTTACAAAAGTTTCTTTACCGGGATTATCTAATATAAGTGTTTCAAGAAATGATTTCAGATTATTGATCCTGTTTCCGGAACTGTCAAGCCGTAATTCCGCAAGATATAGTTTTGAAACAATTGTTGCATCATTTAAACTGTCAATATGATCTGTCAGTAATTCATAACAAAGTTCCGATACACGCCCATAATCTCTCTTCCTTAAATTTAAAGAAACCGAATCTAATAAATTATCGGATGTAGTTGATTGTTCATTGAACATTGAAAATTGAACATTGGAGATTGAACCGCCGTTTCCTCCCGACTCAGTATAAATCGTATCATACATCCCGTTTCCAAGATTGAATGCTATCATCCCTTCAGCAGGATTATCACCGCAGTAATCAGGCTGGAAATTAAAATTAATTGGTTCTTCACTGCTGCTCCAGATCATGTTATGAACAGCCGTACTGTCTGTTCCTGAAATTTGAAAGCAATTATATGTTGCATCAAACGGATCTGCAAATGCTTCGTCGGATATGTCACCTGAAAGATGATATGCGTTACCCGGTTCATAATTTTTCAGGTCAAATGTATTGTAACCTTTGTCCAGATGCAGAAAAGAATAATCAACATCAATACACTTTGCATTTTCTCCTTCACAAAATATGCTGTTATACCCTCCGGTATATGCAATGCCAACCTCTCCGAGATTTGCATAAGAAGAAGTGTAAGACAAAATTCCATGTGAATCTTCACTGCCGCCATCAATTACATTTCCATAAATATCCATTGCTGACCAGAGCAGAATGATCCCATTTGTATATCCGGAAATAGTATTTTCTTTAACTGCGCCTCCTTCTATACCTGAAAGAAGAATTGCATTTGAACTGTTGCCTGTAAAAGATTCAAAATTATTTCCCTCAATGATCACAGGGAATGTAAGATAACCGGATGTAATGACTGAAAGAGCAGGTATATCTCCGGCATCCATTTTAAAATAATTATTGAAAATATATGCCTCGATGTCGAGTCCGTCATCTGTAGTAAAATTGGCTCTTACACCGCCGGCATTTATATTGGGTTCAGAAAGAAAAGAGCAATGACTTATGTTTACATAACCGCAGTTGATAATATCCGCAGCATAAGTACTGTCGAGTTCATAAGGAGAAATATTCTCAAAATATGTTCTCACAATTTCTACATTCGGACAATTCTGGAGCTGGATTCCTTTCCAGAAATTTCCGCTTTTTCCTTTCAGATAGACCGGAGAAGTGTTTTCAGAAGGTGAAATTCCGCTTTTGAAATCTCCTTCTGTCATTATTATTCTTGCTGACGAGTCTGCAAAATTGATCGTTGTCCCGGGTCTTATGTTTATGTCATATCCGTTATTATTTACTTCACCTTTACAGTCAAACTCTCCGGAGCAGTCTTCATCAGTAACAAGTGCTCCTCCTTCCTGCATCACGGGTACGATTTTGTAGAGCTTACCCTCGCCCGGAAGATACCATCCGAGATTGATATCAGCTTTTGTATTCTTATCGAAAGTTTTTATGAGTGAGTCATTTGACACGTCAATGACAAACCAGTTATTAAATCCAGCAAAAGATGAAGAAGCCGAATCGAGTTTTATTCTCACAAATCTTCTGCCTCCGTTATTGTCATTATTTGTGGAGTCATTCAAAAACGGCGAACATCTTCTATTTACTATCATAAAATATTTTGTATTTGGTTCGCTGTTTTGAAATGTCGCTACTTGAAGATATCTGTCTCCCTTACATTCGAAAACCAGTCCCGAAGGATTTGAACCGGGATTATCTTCATTGCAATTCGGAGCAGCGCCGAAGGGTCTATATGTTATAATATCAGAGAAGAAAGTTTGAGAGTAAAGATCATTATAATCTAGTCTTAATATATAAGTTTTCCGGTTTGTATTATCGAAGCTCATTATATACGGCCCCCATTTTTTTACATTCGAATCAATCTTTACTATAGCATGCCATTTGTTTTGGTTATAGACGCTGTTCGTCCTTGGTGTAAAATTTTGTGGTTCTGTGAGTCCTCTTTGATAATTACTATCAGTAAATGTTCCATGTGACCCGTAGGAAAAATACATTATGCCTTTTGCTCCGTAACTTATTGCAAGATTTGTAATTAAATTCAGCTCCTCGTTTGAAGGTTCTTTAAGCTTATGCTGGGGAGCCCATACCAAATGCCCCTGTGCTAAATTTATAAACGGGACTCCGGATATTTTTGAGACTTCATCGGCAAACTTCATCTGATGTGTAAACTTTATTCCTCCGGTTCCTTCGTCTAAAAATGTTTGAAGCCAGCTTTCATACTCCGAAACTGAATTTGCTTTATAACTTAATATGCCGCTTTCTTTATTATATCCGCCAGTGTAAAGAGTCGGAGGATGGTATGTTTTCGGATGACCAAATTCATTGTTTTCAAAACCTTCAAGTGCATAGCTTACATTCAGCCAGGTCTTCAATTCCGCCTCCTGTATTAAAAACTTATTTACCTGTGAAGCTGTTGGATAATACTCCAACAATTGCGGTGTATGAATTCTGAACAGATCATAATTCAGATTCACCATTAAAGAAAAATTAGGTGCTATATGATTTACTGTGGGTAAGTAATTTATTAAAATTGTTGATATAAAACTTGACTTCAAAAATGTGTAGCTGTTTTGAAAGAAACAAACAGTATTTGTCATTCCCGCATGCTTTTGGCGGGAATCCAATCAAGAAGTCAAGTAAATTTGAAAGTAATTCATAAAAAAAATCCTTTAGTTACAATAACTTGAATAAGTAAATAGCTTATAAGTTTTATTATAGCTTTATTTTTTCATAAAAAATTTAGAAAGAGTTTTTTTCAGCTAAATTATTTATGATTGGATTCCCGCCAAAAGCATGCGGGAATGACAAATGTGTTGGTTTTATTGACAAGTATTCCACTGTATTTCATACAGAACCAAAAATTATGATTAGTAACAGAGTCTATGTACTTATTCACATATTTTATACAGGGAGTTGTATTAAACTCGAACTCTTCTATATAAAAATTTCTTATATATTCAGGATGCTCCTTCGCTAAGTTGCATTCCCAGCGAAGCCAATCGTCATGATCCCTATTAAATAATTCATGAGCTACCTGATTCTCCACCCTTACTCTGTCAATCCACATTTCACATTCACCATAATACCAAACCCGAAAATCTACTTTACATGCTGTATCGCCTAAACCTTTTTTATCCGGGTTGAATAACTTGCCGGGGGAAATGATTAAATTAGTGTCATTATATTGTTCAAAAAAGAATTCTTCTATATAATTTCCATCATAATCCGATGTTGAATTTTCTTTAAAGTTCCTCACTCGGATATTTACAGTTTTGATAGTATCTTCATTAAAATCCAATATGATTAACTTGCAAATTAGTTTATTGAAATTCAAAGGTTCAGCAGCGAAACTTGAATCAATTCTGATTCTCGGTAAAATATGCCAGTTATGGGCGGTATCATTTTTTTCGAAATTCCACTGATGATTTATTTGTTCCCTGTTTGCTTTTAAATCTTTTACTACCCAGCCCGAATTAGATGACGGGTTGGGCTGGCAATATCTGACTCTTTCTCCTGAACCATGAATGCCGGTATCAACAACATCATGCATATTTAAATCAGAATGTGTTTTGTAAGTATAGAACCAGTAATCATTGTCAGAAATAATTTCTTCACATTCATAATCTGACCTTTGACCCCAGGCAAGATATGCAATCTTCGGTCTGTCCATAATAGTCTTTAAATTATACCGGCTGTTAGTATCGATTAATGCTTTTATTCCCTGATAATAATCAGAAGAATCAGCAAACGTCAGATCATCCGGATCTCCGTTATAACCCTCGAAAATCCAGCCTCTGTCAATTCTGGAATATGTATGCCATGTATTAAATCTCAGAGAATCGCTCAGACGTTTTCTGTTTTGAAATGCATAGGCGTCATCCATAGCGCCAAGCACAAAGCTGTCTAAAGGATTTACTGCCGAAGATAAAGAATGATTACTCTCAGTTTTACTAAACCTGCTCCTCGTAAAAAACAAAGATAATACTGATAGCAAAAGTATGAATGAATAAAACAACTTCTTTCCGTGAAATGTCTTTTCGGTTTTCATAGCTAAATATTAAATTTTTTAAAATATTTTTTTAGATAATTACCTATTCCAATTTCAATCTTCATACTTTTTTCAAATGAAAATATTATTTGAACTCATTACACTCATCTGACTAAAACCATTTTCCTCGTACTTACAATTATCCCTTCAATAAATAAACTGTAAATATAAACTCCACTCGACAATTCTGATCCGTCAAACTCAACCTCATATTTCCCCTGATTCTGTTTTTTGTTAACTAAGGTTTTTACTTCTCTTCCGTTTATATCATAAATTTTAATGCTAACGTAATTCGTAACTCGTAATTCGTAATTGATATTTGTTCTTGGGTTGAAAGGGTTCGGGTAGTTTTGATTCAATATATAATTGATTCCACTACTTGAGGTTGTTAGATTAATATTTGAAATTATAGTTGTATCTTCACCTCCGGTAACAGTATGAATTCCTCCTTTATGGATGTCTTTCGGATATGACCATCCTGTTAATTCGTTAATAAAGTTTATATAATTATAAGATTCACTTATACTCGTATCAGGCAACTGATAACCCCAATTTATTCCCCCATTTGTTGTCTTATAAATTATTTCTCTTAAGAAAGAATTATTTATTAGGATTATTCCGGCGACCCCCCAAAGAATATCTTTATTGACATTACTAAAGTTTCTCATTGCAGTTGTTTGTATGGTTCCTCCGGATGGCAGACTCTGATTTGTCCAGCTCATTCCTCCATTATTAGTATATTTTATATCGCCATTAGACTTCCATCCTGTCAGACTATCGGCAAAATAAATATCCGTAAAAGGTCCTCCCGGAATTTCTGTCCAGTTCACTCCGCTGTTTGTAGTTTTATATAAAATTGTTAAATTAGATATGAATCCAATATCCTTGTTATACATGTAAACTGAATTTGGATTTTGTCCGAAAAGATTTAATTGTCTCTGCCAGGTTGTGCCACCGTTTGTCGTGCGGAAGACTCCACCTACCAAGCCATTAGTATTTACAAGCCAGATCGTATCGTTATTTAAAACAAACATATCCTCTCCAAATATATCACCTGGCAAACTTATGCCAGTCCAATTTTCTCCACTATTTGTTGACTTATATATTGTCTGGAATGCATTGGTAAACCCTGTATCATTATTAATAAATTGAATTGTCACAAAACCAAATGTGTTGGTAAAGTTTATGTTCCAATTGTCTCCACCATTTGTAGTTTTAAGAATGTAACTTTCATTTGATGAATTAAGATTTGTTATTGCGAATCCTGTTAAGCTATCTAAAAAAGTAATATCCGTAATTTGTGCATTATTCAGATTCGGCAGAAACTGCTGATACCATCCGCTGGGAGGATTGTGAGCGAAGTTGAAAGCGATGATGAATGTGAGAATGCTGATGTAGAAGAGGAGTGAGGTGAAATTATATCTGTTGAATATATTTCTTAAAATTTTCATACCGTTTCAATTTATATAACGTAATAATAACCTCTGTGCAAAGCAATTTATAAATCAGATTTCTCAAAACCTTCAAGTGCATAGCTTACATTCAGCCAGGTCTTCAATTCCGTCTCCTGTATTAAAAACTTATTTACCTGTGAAGCTGTTGGATAATACTCCAACAATTGCGGTGTATGAATTCTGAACAGATCATAATTCAGATTCACCATTAAAGAAAAATTATGATTAGTAACAGAGTCTATGTACTTATTCACATATTTTATACAGGGAGTTGTATTAAACTCGAACTCTTCTATATAAAAATTTCTTATATATTCAGGATGCTCCTTCGCTAAGTTGCATTCCCAGCGAAGCCAATCGTCATGATCCCTATTAAATAATTCATGAGCTACCTGATTCTCGACTCTTACTCTGTCAATCCACATTTCACATTCACCATAATACCAAACTCGAAAATCTACTTTACATGTCGTGTCGCCTAAGCCTTTTTTATCCGGGTTGAATAACTTGCCGGGGGAAATGATTAAATTAGAATCGTTATTTAGTCGAAAATATTTTTCCAAATAATTACCGTAATATATACTATCGATGTCAACTTTAAAGTTTTTCACTTTCAAGTTCACAATTTCTATAGTATCACCTTTAAAATCTAAAACAATTACCTTGCAAACATTTTTTTCTTCATTGAAAGGATCTGCAGCGAAGCTTGAATCAATTCTGATTCGCGGTAAAATATGCCAGTTATGGGCGGTATCATTTTTTTCGAAATTCCACTGATGA
>CAYNTN010000096.1:0-18780 GCA_964399995.1 uncultured Ignavibacteriaceae bacterium | reverse complement strand
AACTTTTAACTTTTAACTTTTAACTTTTAACTTTATCAAACTCAGAAAAGAAACATTCAAAACTGATTCAGATATAGTAGTACCTGAATTTTTAACTGAATCATCTCCTGAAGCGGATCCGGGTAAATTCCCTTTTACCCGGGGAGTACATGATTCCATGTATCGTTCGAGATTCTGGACAATGCGTCAGTATGCGGGCTTCGGTGGAGCAGAGGAGACTAACAAGCGTTATAAATTTCTCATTAATTCCGGAACGACAGGATTATCGGTTGCATTCGATCTTCCGACGCAGATCGGATATGACAGTGACGATCCGATGAGCGAAGGAGAAGTAGGAAAAGCAGGAGTAGCAATTGATTCACTTGAGGATATGGAAACATTATTCGAAGGAATAAAGCTTGCTGATATTACGACTTCAATGACAATTAATTCAACAGCTTCGATATTACTTATGATGTATGTAGCAATTGCAAAAAAGCAGAATGCAGATCTGAGCAAACTTTCCGGAACAATACAGAATGACATTTTAAAAGAGTACATAGCGCGCGGAACGTATATTTATCCCCCGAAAGAATCCATGAGACTGATTACGGATATATTCAAATGGTGCAGCAAAAATCTGCCGGCATGGAATACAATTTCAATCAGCGGTTATCACATCAGAGAAGCCGGCTCGAATGCAGTTCAGGAAGTTGCGTTTACATTATCAGATGGTATCGAATATGTAAAAGCTGCTATCGAATCCGGGCTTGATGTGAATGCTTTTGCAAAAAGGCTTTCATTCTTTTTTAATTCACATAACAATTTCATTGAAGAGGTAGCAAAGTTCCGGGCAGCACGCAGGATCTGGGCAAAGATTATGAAGGAGAGATTTAATGCGAAAGATGAGAACAGCATGAAACTGAGATTTCATGCGCAGACAGGCGGATCAACACTTTCGGATAAGCAGATAGACAACAACATAGTCAGAGTTACAATACAGGCTCTTGCTGCTGTGATCGGAGGCTGTCAGTCTCTTCATACCAACAGTAAGGATGAAGCTCTTGCGTTGCCGACTGAACAATCCGTGCAGACTGCTTTAAGAACTCAGCAGATCATTGCTTATGAAAGCGGAGTTGCAGACAGCGTGGATGTGCTCGGAGGCTCTTACCTGGTTGAATACATGACAGATGAAATTGAAGCTAAAGCTCTCGAGTATATAAAAAAGATAGATGAACTCGGGGGTTCTTCAAAAGCCATTGAAACCGGATTTCAGAAAAATGAAATCGAAAGAAATGCTTATGAATTTCAGAAGGAGCTTGAAGAGAAAAAAGTAATTGAAGTCGGAGTGAATGAGTTTAAGTCGGATTTCGAAGAAGAGCATATTCTGCTTAAAATAGACGAAGGTGTCAGGACAAAACAGATTGAAAAGTTGAAGAAGCTGAGAAGCAAAAGAGACAATGAAAAAGTTAATCAGCTAATCAACACAATTAAAGAAAAAGCAAACACGAAGGAGAATTTACTTCCTTATTTTTTAGAAGCGATTGAAAGCTATGCTACTGTGGGCGAGATATCGAATGCATTGAGAGAAGTATGGGGAGAGTATAAGAGCAATTAATAATTACAAATTACAAATTACAAATTAGAAACTTCTGAATACAACTAAGTTTGTCATTCCCGCGTGCTCCTGGCGGGAATCCAATCAACAAAATGTGATTCTAACTTAAAGCACCAGTGATTGGATCCCCGCTAAGAGCATGCGGGGATGACATAAGAGTCTTTCGAAGTCTTTTAATAATTATATTATACCTAATACTTAATACCTGATACTTAATACCTATAAGCATGAATCAAAAAGTCGTCTGGATCACAGGAGCATCGACGGGAATTGGAAAAGAAATCGCGAGTGAATTTTCCAAAGCCGGACATATTGTTGTAGTATCGGCAAGGAGAAAGTCCAGGCTTGTCAGGGTAGTAAGTGAAATTAAGTATGCCGACAGGGAAGCGGCTGCATTTGTCTGCAATGTAATGTCCGAAAGAAGCATTCAGATTACAAGCAAACGTATAAGAGAAAAATACGGAAGCATAGACCTTTTGATAAATAATGCAGGTGTGACTGTTTTCAAATCCTTTATGGAAACAAAGACTTTTGATTATGATAATGTGATTGATACAAATCTTAGAGGCGCATTCCTTTGCATGAAATCTGTTTTACCTCAAATGATAAAAAAGAAGAAAGGACACATTATTAATATTTTATCAGTAGCTGCAAATACCGCATTTGAAAACAGCGCTGTTTATGCAGCATCCAAAGCCGGCTTACTTGCAATGTCTAACAGTCTTAGAGAAGAAGTAAGAAGATACAATATAAAAATCAGCAACATACTTCCCGGTGCGGTCGAGACTCCGATGTGGGATAGCAGATCCAGACAAAGATACAAGAACAGAATGATGTCCCCCGTGGATATTGCTAAAATTACTCTTGATGTGTTTCAGCAGCCGCGGAAAGTTTTGATTGAGGACGTGATCGTGAGACCGGTCAAAGGTGATGTGTAAATATTAAACAATTATTTCCAGTGGGAAAGTTTTTGGATTATAACAGCTACGCTCCGAAATATGCATATACAAGACAGGCTGTTGACTGGATACTTGATCCTTTAATTTCAGAAGTAAAAACGCTACAGCATAATTCCACAATTTTAGAAATTGGCTGCGGTACCGGCAACTATATAATTTCCCTTTCAAAAAAATTATTATCATATAACTATAATGCTTTCGACATCTCGAAAGGAATGCTTGATGTTGCAAGGTCGAGATCTAATACTGTAACCTTCATACATGGAAACGCAGACACAAATTTCCCGTTCAAGCCGGGAACTATTGACATGGCTTTTGCGGTGGATGTAATTCATCACATAACATCTCTCCGGAATTTTTTCAATGAAGCATCACGGGTTTTATTAAAAGGAAAAAAACTTGTTCTTGTTACTGACTCAAGAAAGAATATAAGGAAACGAAGTCTGACTAAATATTTCCCCGAAGCACTGAAAATTGAATTCGAACGTTATCCGAAAATTTCTGAACTGAATTACTATGCCCGTTTATCCGGATTAAAATTAATTGACTCGTATCTTGCTGAAGGCACTTTTGATATTGATGATTTACTGATATCCAGGTTTGAGGAAAAATGCTCTTCATCTACCAGATTAATGAGTGATAAAGCCCATAAAAAAGGAATTGAGAGATTAAAAGTTGCTCAAACCAAAGGGAAAAAATGGCTGTCGAGCTACACTATACTAAAGTATTTAAAAACTGAATGACGAAAACAGTTAAAACCTCTTCTAATCAATCCAATTTCCCTATTTTCTCCCGCCAAAACCTTAAATTACATTGACATTTCTGAGCATTAAAAGTATATTACAAACTCAATTTTTAAACCTTTTAAGACAATAATTTTTAATTACGGAGTGAAATATTGAAGAAAAATCTTTCGAGAATTATCATTACCATTGTTCTTATTGCACTTTCATTATACTTCTTATACCCCACATATCAGGATTATACTTTAAACAAAGAATTAAAGCATCTCTCGGGACAGGACAGTATCGATTTTCTGGATAAGAATAATCAAAGTTTAATTAACGCCAGGGACAAAAGGCTAAAGCTCGGTTTAGATCTCAAAGGCGGTATGTATGTTGTAATGGATGTTGATGTTGTAAAATTGCTTGAGGACATGGCAAAGAAGAAGGACGATCAGCTGACAGTGATTTTAGCAGATGTTAAAGAAGCTTCTAAAAATAATGAAGAGCTGATACTTGAAACTTTCAAAATCAAACTCGCCGAAAAGGGACTCAGCCTGAAATCTTATTACGGTGAGCTGAGAGACAGTGATGCTGAGATTGAATCAAAACTCAGCAGTGAGATTGATAATGCATTAGACAGAGCAGTTGAAATTGTCAGAAACAGAGTTGACCAGTACGGTGTTGCCGAGCCGCAAATACAGAAGATAGGCAACAGCAGAATAATAGTTGAACTGCCCGGCGTAAGTAATCCCCAAGAAGTAAGAAAGCTGCTTGAAGGAACTGCCTTACTGGAGTTTAAATTGGTATATAATCCCCAGGCAACTGTAAAAGTAATGGAGGCAATTAACACTGTTCTTGTGGGTGACACATCTTCAGTTTCAGACACAACTAATGCTTCTATGTTAAATGATTCTTTAAAAACAAAGACAGAATCCATTACTTCAGCAGACACTTCAAAGAATACGTCAGCAAGTAAAAAAGATTCTGTAACAAAAGATAAAGTAAAATCCGTTACAGAAGATAAATCTGCAGGCAAAAAAGATACTGTAAAGGATAAGAAAGATGTCACTGCTAAAAAAGATACGGTTTCAAAAAATAAAAAAGATACATCAAAAAGCAGCGATACTAATCTTACATCCGCAGATACAGTCACTGATGAAGATACTACAGACCAGACTCAATTATCTGAAGAAGAATTCAAAGCCAAGTATCCTTTCTTTACAATGGTAGTTTTGAATCAGGAGAGCGGAACAGCCGACGGATACGTAAAGGACAGTGATAAAGAAAAAATAGAAAGACTTTTGAACCGGGAAGATGTCAAAGCTGTAATTCCTTCTGACATGCAATTTGCATGGTCTAACAGAACTTTCGAATCAGAGGGTGAAAAAATTCATGTGCTTTATGCTGTAAAGAAAGATCCTGAACTGACAGGAAAAGTTATTACTGATGCCCGATCCAACATTGATCCAACAAACAATACACCGATCGTAACGATGGAAATGGATTCCGAAGGTGCATCAGACTGGGCAAGAATAACAGGCGCAAATATAAATAAGAGAATTGCAATCGTGCTTGATAACGTTGTATATTCAGCACCAAATGTGCGAAACAAGATCACCGGAGGAAATTCACAGATAGAAGGAATGGCAAATGTACAGGAAGCCAAGCTTCTTGAAATAGTACTAAAAGCCGGAGCATTACCGGCGCCGGTGAAAATAATTGAAGAGCGTTCGATAGGACCTTCTCTTGGAGAAGACTCAATCAGATCGGGGATTACTGCTTCAGTTGCCGCTCTGGTACTCGTGGCTTTATTCATGATTTTCTATTACAGATTCGGAGGAACAATAGCTGATGTAGCGCTTCTGATAAACTTTCTGATTATTCTCGGAGTTATGGCATCGCTTAAAGCAACGCTTACATTACCCGGCATAGCAGGATTGATTTTGTCTATCGGTATGTCCGTTGATACTAACGTTCTTATTTTTGAAAGAATAAGAGAAGAGCTTGGAAGCGGCAAGCCATTAAGAACTGCAGTAGATCTCGGTTATAAGAGGGCATTCTCAGCAATTATAGATTCACACTTAACAAGTATTATTACCGGTATTATTCTGTACCAGTTCGGAAGCGGACCGATACAGGGATTTGCATTAACTCTTATTTTTGGCTTACTTGCAAATCTGTTTACAGCTATTATTATCACGCATTATATATTTGACATTATGATTGAAAAAGGCAAGCATATCAGCTTTGGTTAATTTTAAATTAAATTATTAGCAACAGAAAATTTTATATTAAGAATGAGACTTTTCGAAAACACAAATTATGATTTTTTAGGCAATAGGAAAAAATTCTATTTAATTTCAGCGGTAATTATCATTATCGGATTTGCAGTACTGTTGTCTGTTAAAAGCATACCTCTTGGCATAGATTTTAGCGGAGGTACGGAGTTACAGATAAAGTTTGAAAAAGACGTTGACATTTCGGAATTAAGAACTGCAATGGATGAATCAGGATTCGCGGGAATGGAAATTAAATCAATGGGGTCGGAAAGAGATGTGCTGCTGAGAACCCCGATGCAGGAAGAGGGTCAATTGGTTTCTGACAGAATTCAAGCAGGCATTAAAGCTAAGATGCCGGATAATACATTCGAAGTATTAAGAACCGATAAAGTAGGTCCTAAAATCGGAGCTGAGCTGAGACAAAATGCATTATTTGCAGTATTGTTTTCACTGATTGCAATTCTGATATACATGTCTTTCAGATTTCAGTTTATTTTTGCAGCTGCTGCAGTTATCGCTCTGTTTCATGATGTTCTGATTACTATTGCAGTGATCGCAATTGCCGATTTCATTTTTCCCAATCTCCGGCTTGAATTTAACCAGTCAATGCTTGCAGCTTTCCTTACTCTTGTAGGGTTTTCATCAAATGATACGGTGATTGTTTTCGACAGAATCCGTGAGAATATTAAATTGTATAAAAACGAAAATGTTCTGACTGTTATGAACCGCAGTATCAATGCAACATTAAGCAGAACGATTATTACAAGCGGTTTGGTTTTCTTAACGGTTTTGGTTTTATTCATATTCGGAGGTGAAGTAAACAGAAGCTTTGCTTTTACATTCGGTGTCGGCATAATCACAGGAACGTATTCCTCAATATTCGTCGCAAGCGCTATTGTAGTTGATTGGAAACTCCGATCAGGTGAAACCTTAAGCAGCAGCAGATCGCTTAGCAGTAAAACCAAACTTACAACTCCTAAAGTTAAAAAAGTAAATGCCTGAGATAAACAAAAAATACAGCGGTGAAGGTGATGACAAGACTGCAGTTTTTGAAATTGATGATGATATTGTAGGGCTTAACCAGTATAATACTCTTAGTGAACTTGTAACCAATGAAATGAAAAGCGGGATAAAATCTTTTACATTTGACCTGTCAAAGCTTAACTCAATAAACAGCTCCGGTCTCGGCATTCTGATAAGCTGTTTAAAAAAAGTAAAAGATTCAAACGGATCTTTAGAAATCATAAATGTAAATGAAAAGATATTGAACATATTTAAGCTTACTAAGCTTGACAATGTCTTTAAGCTTAACTGATATACTTTTACAGTTTTTTAAAATTATATTTTTAAATCTTCACTTTAGCTAATGCTAATTGAAGATTTTTTTATGCATAAAACTCAGTCAAATAAATGGATAATAACATAACGGTTTTAGTCGGACTCCAGTGGGGCGATGAAGGTAAAGGAAGAATGGTGGATTACCTCGCTCAGAATGCTGATATCGTCGCAAGGTATCAGGGCGGTAATAATGCAGGGCATACGGTCGTAAATGAATTCGGAACATTCAAGCTTCATCTTATTCCTTCAGGTATATTTAATAAGAATGTAATTAATATTCTCGGACCGGGAATGGTGATTGACATAGAAGCTCTGAGCGAAGAAATTACAGAGCTGGAAAAGTCAGGTATTGATACGAAGAACATCAGGATCTCCGACCGCGCAACTATTACATTCCCCTTTCACAGACTTGAAGATAATCTTGAAGAAGACAGATTAGGCGGCGCTGCGTATGGTTCGACACGAAGAGGGATTGCTTATGCTTACGGTGAACGATACCAGAAGAAAAGCATTCAGCTCGGTGAATTGTTTTATCCCGATGATCTGAAAAAAAGAATTACGGATTTAGTTAACTGGAAAAATATACTCTTCAAAAATGTTTATCAGAGCAAAGAAGTTCTGAGTCCTGATGATATCTTAAAATGGGTAAATAATTTTGGTGATAAGATAAAACATTTTGTCTGTGATACTACTGAAATTTTAGAAGATTCGGCAGCAAGCGGAAAGAAAATTTTATTCGAAGCTCAGCTTGGTTCACTCAGAGATATTTATTTTGGAATTTATCCTTACACGACTTCTTCCTGCACACTCGCCTCTTATGCACCTGCCGGCGGAGGTTTATTTAATAAAAGAATTGACAAAGTGATTGGTGTGATGAAGTCATTTTCGAGTTGTGTCGGCAGCGGACCTTTCGTAACCGAAATGCCTGAAGTTGAAGCCGGGCAATTACGTGAGATTGCATTTGAATACGGGGCTGCGACAGGAAGACCAAGACGCATCGGTCACTTCGATGCAGTTGCGACAAAGTACGGAGCAAAGATACAGGGAGTAGATGAAATTGCTTTGACAAAGTTAGACAGTTTATCGGGACAAAAGAAATTAATGATATGTACCGATTATGAAATTAACGGAAAGCTTCATAAAAATTTTCCCTTGACACCTGCACTTGAAATAGCAAAGCCAAAGTATATAGAAATTGACGGATGGAGTGAAGACATTACTAAATGCAGAAAGTTTGATGAGCTTCCGAAAAATGCCCAGAATTATGTTAGTAAAATTGAAGAGCTTATCGGGTACGGGATCAGGTATGTTTCAGTTGGACCTGAGAGAGAGAGTCTGATTGTTAAATAGTTGTAGAGTCTGTTGAGTTGTAGAGTGTATGGAGTGTATGGAGTGTATGGAGTGTATGGAGTGTATGGAGTGTATGGAGTGTAGAGTGTGTAGAGTGTGTGGAGTGTGTGGAGTGTGTAGTGTATGGAGTGTATGGAGTGTATGGAGTGTGTGGAGTGTGTGAAGTGTATGGAGTGTATGGAGTGTGTGGAGTGTGTGGAGTGTATATTAAAGAACGAATTTCAGTCAGATCAAAATATTAACATTCAAGTGTTTATTAGAACTTGTTGTTACGTTTTCTGTTGTTGGTGACCAAAAAAGTTTGTTATAAATCGTGTGATAAAATTCAAATGTATTCTGCAAACTTTTTTGGAACATCAACAACGGCAAGTTAAATAGTTAATCAAATCCCGTAGGGATTAAATATTGGTAGGATTTAATCCCACACGAAACTAATCCCGTAGGGATTGAATGTGATCCGGCTTGACAGTGACATTTCATCCCTACGGGATGATTTTGTATTCACTTTTTATTGTTACCAATATTTCATCCCTACGGGATGAATATCAAAGTCCGACTATGACGAGTTACTCTGCTATTATATAAAGAACGAATTTCAGTCAGATCAAAATATTAACATTCAAGTGTTTATTAGAACTTGTTGTTACGTTTTCTGTTGTTGGTGACCAAAAAAGTTTGTTATAAATCGTGTGATAAAATTCAAATGTATTCTGCAAACTTTTTTGGAACATCAACAACGGCAAGTTAAATAGTTAATCAAATCCCGTAGGGATTAAATATTGGTAGGATTTAATCCCACACGAAACTAATCCCGTAGGGATTGAATGTGATCCGGCTTGACAGTGACATTTCATCCCTACGGGATGATTTTGTATTCACTTTTTATTGTTACCAATATTTCATCCCTACGGGATGAATATCAAAGTCCGACTATGACGAGTTACTCTGCTATTATATAAAGAACGAATTTCAGTCAGATCAAAATATTAACATTCAAGTGTTTATTAGAACTTGTTGTTACGTTTTCTGTTGTTGGTGACCAAAAAAGTTTGTTATAAATCGTGTGATAAAATTCAAATGTCTTCTGCAAACTTTTTTGGAACACCAACAACGGCAAAGGGAAACAAGCGTAAAAACCTGTTTCCCTTTTAATAAATATTTCTAACAATAAATTATGCTTTGCTTTTATTTCAACAGCAGCATCCTTCTTGTTTGCATGAAATCACCTGCTTGAATCTTATAAAAGTACATTCCGCTACCAAGACTTGAAGCATCAAAGTTAACCTCATAATATCCTGCCTGCTTTGTTTCATTGACAAGCTTTGCAACTTCCTTACCCAGCACATCATATACTTTCAATGTTACAAGTGATGTCTGAGGAATTGCAAACCTGATATTTGTTGTCGGATTGAACGGGTTCGGATAATTCTGTTCTAATTCATATTCAGACGGAATTCCTAAGCTTGCATTCTGAATTCCTGTAGGTCCGACATTTAATCTTACCCCGACACTCTTGACAGGATTAATTGGATCATTGCTGTTTACTTTGAGTACTCCTGCATAAGTTCCTATTGACAATCCTGTTGCATTAAACAGCAGACTTACATTCTGATTGCCGCCGGGAATAATAGTTCCGGATGAAGGAGTTGCGTCCACCCAGCTAAGTCCTTTTTCAATTTTAATGGCAAGGTTGTTGTGCATGTAATTCGCATTGTAAACTACCTGAAGTCCTGTAGCTCCTCCGACATTCTCAGTTCCGATCGTACAGTCATTTAACGGACTGTTCATATTCAGATACTGGTAGAATATCCTTCCGTCGCTGTAAAGAATTATCTGGAATGTATAAGGTCCACCTGCCGGAGGATCATAGTGAGGAACATCTTTGTACTCAATGATGAACCTGTTGTTTGGCGCATCATGAAAGTAATAAACCGATCCGCTTGTTCTTAAATCAAGATCATCCCAGAATGCATAGAGACAGTTGTTTGGTTCAAGAGGATTTGGAATCGCCGTATTAAAATATTCCGTATTCGTCGATGCAACGTCAAATCCCACCCATCCGTTTGTGACAATCTTCAGCTGGCTGTAAGTGTTTCCGTAGTAAGTGAAAGAAAACGGTAATGGAATTGTCACTCTTCCGTCGTCAGCCGTAGGCTGCCATCCGGTTACTAATGTTCCGGTAGTTGAAATCTCAACCCAGTTAAATACGGGTCCGCCCGGTTCATCGCTGTCAATCCATCTATAACCGCCTGCGTCGGGACCGCCTTGTCCGTCAGTCTGATCCGTACCGTGATATCTTGTAATTTCACCTTTGGGCTGTTTTTCCATGGCTTTCAATTCAGCTTCGGTAAAATTATTTTTTGTCGGTAAATTATAAAGTGAAGTTGATGATTCTGAAATGTTCCATACAAGATCAAACTGTCCTGTGTTACCCAGCACAAGGTTTCTTGTCGTTGTCTGACCTGACGGAAGATTTACTATAATTGAGTCTGCTGAGGTTGTTACAGTAGGAGGTATACCTCTTCTTAATGTTAAGTTAAATGTCTGCGTCGAAGCGAGTGAATCTGATGCACTGTATCCGTAAACTCTGTATTGCCCGACTGCTGAATCACCGACAGCAACGCCGATTCCTGCAAGCAGTGAATCCAGATATGAATTTCTCAGAGTAAGTACAGAATCGAATCCGTTGTTGTTTGACTGTATGTTGAATCTTATATTTGAATTATTTGAGAAATTCGGTCTTGCAAAAAGCCACTTATATTTTACCGCTTCACCCGACTTAGTCCAGTTAATGTTAACAAGTGAAGTTGTGTTGGATATTAAAGTTAAAATTGTGCTGTTATTAGCCGGAGATGACAGGTTAAAAGCAGTCAGTAGCGGTCTGCCTCTTTTTAGAGTAATAGCTCTCGGACCGTTGTTTGCTTTTAATGAATCATTCTCTGCATTGTTTCTGAAAGCCCAGACATCCCATTGACCTACAAGTGAATCTCCCTGAGCAAGTCCCAGCCCGGCAAGTATGTTATCAAGCTGTCCGCCTGTAACTGTTAAAGAATTTCCGGTCGGTTGTAAAGTAATCAGTCTAGGAGAAGTTGTAGGGCTTCCGAAAATCCATTTGTAGGATGCAGTTGAGGCTGATGTATCCCAGTTGAAAGTATACTGAGTAGTATTGTTTGGCAGTGTCTGGATTCTTGAACCCGGAGCGGGAGAATTTAAGTTGAATGCATTCAGAGGGAAAGTCTCAATAACAATTCCCGCTGTCCATGCCTGCATTGATCCGGATTTATCATCAAACCAGAATGGCCAGACCTTTCCGTTTGCTGAAGTGACTCCAATGTAATCACCCATATAATTTCCAAGACCTGTTTCGCCTTTGACTTTCCAGCTGTGATCACTTACTAAAATATCAGTCCATGTCGCTCCGCCATCCAATGAACGTGACATATACGTCTGGCATGAGTCCCCGACTGAAGGATAATTTCTGTTATCATAATACACAATGTTTATCCCTCCTGCATCGTCCACATTGATAGCCGGGAAGAACTGAACTTTTCCGTTATTTAACGGATCCTGATTTACTCTTATTCCAGCAGACCAGGTTGTTCCTCCGTTTGTGGAAATATGCAGTATCACATCTGCGTCTGAACCTGCCGGTGCAAGATTTACATCCGATGATACAACATATATCCATCCCCTTCTCGGACCACCGCTTCTGTCAACAGCAATTCGCGGAAAGCTGTTAACCCGGACTCCCCATCCGTTATATGATGCTGTACGGATACCATTCATGTCATAAGCATTATCAGTAACGGTCCAGCTCGCGCTTCCGTTTGTTGATTTTGCAAATCCCGCAAAGTCTTCGGTAAACGGACTGCTTTGAATTGGAGCAGCCCAGCAGACATAAACTTCTCCAGCCGGACCAATTGCAATATCACATCCCTGAGAATAATGGCCGGAGACTGAGTTATTAATTTGCGAAGGTGCAGACCAGCTTAAACTGCTGTTAGTTGTATATGAAATAGCAATTGGGGGATTGGTAGCAGCAAAATCACTCCATACACAATAGCTCCTTCCGTAATAAGCGCTTGATGAAACGTCATCGCTGGCTGCAAAATTTTTGTCTGAAGATTGTGTGGTTATTATAACCTCTGACGACCAGGTAACGCCGTTATTTGTGGAATATCCGGCGCTCATACCGGGGTCTAATGCAGTAAGAATGAAGACTCCGTTCTTATCAATGCACGGTCCAGGATCACTGGGAGAGCCAAAGCTTGAAATCAGATCAGTTCCATACCAGTTTAAACCGCCGTTTGTAGTTGTATATGAGCCCATTCCAAACTGTGATCCTGCTGTTGTATTCGCAGAACCAAACATTATCAATGGATTTAAAGGGTGACGAATCAGAATTACTTCATCCTGTTGGTTAGAATTCGGAAGAACTCTTATGTTTGGCGTAATTATAAAACGTCCGGCGGGTGTATTAATAATCCTTTCCTCTTTATTCGGATTTTCCCATTTATAATTTTCGGATGGAAGAAAACTATAATTACCCAGTGGCGGTTTTGTAGTTTTTCTTTTATCTATGGACCATTTTTCCTGAGAAAAAGCATTCTGAATAAAACATAATGCAAATAATGCAATAAATAATTTTTTCATGATATTTTTTTGATTGTAAATTAGGTTACTTAATTTATTGAGTGGTATTTTGTTAACTGATTAAACTAACATTAAAAATCAATATGTTAAATGTTAAAAACCTGACAGGTTTTCAGTGTGAATTTTTAAACCTGTCAGGTTTACTTTTTCCTCCGCCGCTGTTGTGTTTCCCAAAAGTTTGAGAAGTAATCTGAATAGAACAGCAAAATCTTTTTTCAAACTTTTGGGTCACCAACAGCCAACCCATCTATATCATTTATTCTGTCGTTGGTGACCAAAAAGTTTGCCTTTAGCATAAGTTTACTTTCCATTTTTATTCAGGCAAACTTTTTGGAACACCAACGACGGCGATTAAAAAATAACACGTACTAACTCAAATTGAAAGTGAGCCCTTTGTTAATTTACCGACGGCGATTAAAAAGGATTATTACGTGGTATGACCTATGTCATGTTTTGAAAATAAATTTTTAGTTGCTCGTTGTTCGTTGCTCGTTGTTAGTTACGTTCGGTATAGTAATTCAGAAAAGACATTTATCCCCCTTTTTGTTTTTCCAAAGGGAGGGGTTAGGAGTAATGCCATTAAGTTAAGGTTGCAGTGCAATTTAGAAAAACCTTATTTTTGTCTCAAACCTTAATAGAAAATATTCACTATGAATTTTACCTTATTAACCTTATTATATTATTAATATTACTTATAAGGTAATAAGGTTATATTTAATTGTAACTAATTTCTATTAAGGTTGAATATTTCGAATAAGGTTTTCAAAGTTCCCATATTCAAAACTATAAAATATTCCTTAACTTAATGGCATTGGGGTAAGGAGAAGCATAGCAACTTCCTTACCGAGGATATCATATATTGATGAATGATGTTTTGCAAATTTACCCCCTGCAGTGTAAAGTCCTAGTCCTTCGGGAAAATACACTTCTCCTGAATCTCGATTTACTGAATTTTCAAAAAATTCTAACTTTTACTGAAATATATTTCAGTAAAGTCTTACTTTACCCAATGTCAGGGAGCAATTCGCCGATGTAAACCATCATTTCTTTGATGTCAGTGTCCATTTCTTTCGTGTCAACGTTCATTTCTTTCGTGTCAGTGTTCATTTCTTTGATGTCAGTGTCCATTTCTTTGATGTCAGTCTCCATTTCTTTCGTGTCAGCGTTCATTTCTTTCGTGTCAGCGTTGATTTCTTTCGTGTCAGTGTTCATTTCTTTCGTGTCAGTGAAATTTTTGTCACTGTCAATGGTCATTTCTCTAATCTCAATTCTGGTTTCTCGCATGTCAGTTTCAATTCCTTTTGTGTCATTTTTGTTTATTTCAATTTAAATATAAAAAAAATCAGTGAGAGTTTTAAATGGTTTTCGGAGATGTGACATTTCAGTGAAATCAGTTATGTTCTTTAGATTGTCAGATTTTCCTGATTTAAATATAGTATTCAAATGAAGCAGCAGGTTCCATTATAATAAATTCATTTTTGCAAAATTGATTGTAGATGCGCAGAATTTCAGATAAAAAGATCAAATATCTTCAGATGTTTGTGAAGGATCTGAATGTGAAGTAAGCAACTGATGGACATACAGCGAGGTGACCTGGGAAAAGGGGAGAATGAGCTCTTCATCATTAAACCCAAATTGTCCATTAGAGAAATTTTCTAATGAACATCATTAGAGGTTGGACTCAATAACTATTTGATTTTATTAAATGTTAGGGTTGCATAAAATTTTTGAATAGTTATTTTTGTGGGTAAGCAAAGCTTAAAATGAATCACTTGGATATTAATCAATCCCGAAGGGATGAAATGATTATAGAAAATGGCAGTGTTAGTTTTTTAATCCCGAAGGGATGACATTATCTAAACCATGGGAAATACTAAATTGACAGGATGGAATAATATCACCCCTTCGGGGTTTGATAGATTTCCGGATGAATTTGACTATAATCATTTCATCCCTTCGGGATTTTCCAAGCTGCTCTAATTCGCAATATTTAATTGTAAAGGGACTGTCTCAAAACCACAACAACTGCTTACAAATCCCAACTTCTAATGAACAATCTGGGTTTAATTGAAAAGGGAAACAGGCCCGAACCTGTTTCCCTTTACTAAATTTTAAATAATATTGCGTCTGTTATTTCAACAACAGCATCCTTCTTGTTTGCGTAAAGTTTCCTGCTTCAATCTTATAAAAGTACATTCCGCTTCCCAGATTAGAAGCATCAAAATTTACTTCATAATATCCTGCCTGCTTTGTTTCATTGACAAGTCTTGCAACTTCTTTTCCAAGTACATCATATATTTTTAATGTTACCAATGATGACTGAGGTATTGCAAAACTAATATTCGTTGTCGGATTGAACGGATTCGGATAATTTTGATCTAAAGTAAATTCAGACGGAATACCTGTAGAAACATTCTGAGTTCCGGTAGTTCCTACATTCAGTCTCACACCGACATTCTTAACGGGATTTACCGGATCATTGCTGTTCACTTTTAATATTCCGGTGTAAGTTCCTATTGACAGTCCTACAGCACTAAACTGAACACTGACATTTTGATTTCCGCCCGGGATAATTGTTCCGGATGATGGAGTTTCATCTATCCATGCAAGCCCTTTTTCAATTTTTATTGCAAGGTTATTGTGCATGTAATTTGAACTATATACAACCTGAAGTCCTGTGGCTCCGCCGACATTTTCGGTTCCTATTGTGCAGTCATTCAGCGGACTGTTCATGTTAAGATACTGATAATATATCCTTCCATCGCTGTAAAGAATTATCTGGAAAGTATAAGGTCCGCCTGCCGGTGGATCATAGTGAGGAACATCTTTGTACTCAATGATGAACCTGTTGTTTGCTGCATCATGCTGATAGTAAACAGCTCCGCTGACTCTGAGATCAAGATCATCCCAGAAAGCGTAAAGGCAATTATTCGGCTCCAGAGGATTCGGAATTGCTGTATTGAAATATTCCGTATTTGTAGATGCAACGTCAAATCCAACCCAGCCGTTTGTGACAATCTTCAGCTGGCTGTAAGTGTTTCCGTAGTAAGTGAAAGAAAACGGTAATGGAATTGTCACTCTTCCGTCGTCAGCCGTAGGCTGCCATCCGGTTACTAATGTTCCGGTAGTTGAAATCTCAACCCAGTTAAATACAGGTCCGCCCGGTTCATCACTGTCAATCCACCTGTATCCGCCTGCATCGGGACCTCCCTGTCCGTCTGTCTGGTCAGGTCCGTGATATCTTGTAATTTCGCCCTTTGCCTGTCTTTCAACAGTTGCATCTGATTCTGAATTGTTATTTTTTACATGGCTTAAATCAAGTGAAGTTGATGATTCTGAAATGTTCCATACAAGATCAAACTGCCCTGTATTTCCCAGCAACAGATTTCTTGTCGTTGTTTGTCCTGACGGAAGATTAACTACAATTGAGTCCGCTGAAGTTGTCACAGTCGGAGGTATTCCCCTTCTTAAAGTCAGGTTATAAGTCTGCACCGAGGAAAGTGAATCCGAAGCGCTGTAACCGTAAACCCTGTATTGACCGACTGCTGAATCCCCTACTGCTACTCCGATTCCTGCAAGAAGAGAATCAAGATATGAATTTCTCAGAACCAGTACCGAATCAAACCCGTTGTTATTTGACTGTATGTTGAATCTGACATTTGCCTGATTTGAAAAGTTTGGTCTTGCAAAAAGCCATTTGTATTTCACTGCTTCCCCTGACTTGGTCCAGTTAATATTAACAGGAGAAGTATTTGATATTAAAGTTAATATTGTAGTATTGTTAGCAGGTGAAGATAAGCTAAACGGAGTAAGCAGCGGTTTGCCTCTTTTTAAAGTAATTGCTCTCGGACCGTTTGCTGCTTTGAGAGAATCATTCTCCGCATTATTTCTGAATGCCCATACATCCCATTGTCCTACTAAAGAATCTCCCTGTGCAAGTCCTAAGCCGGCAAGTAAATTATCCAGCTGACCGCCTGTAACCGTCAGAGAATTTCCTGTCGGTGGTAAAGTAATTTTTCTTGGAGTAGTAGTGGGACTTCCGAAAATCCATTTATAAGAAGCTGTAGAAGCTGACGTGTCCCAGTTAAACGTATAGCTTGTTGTATTATTTGGTAATGTTTCAATTCTCGATCCTGCCGGAGGTGAAGTCAGATTAAATGCATTCAGCGGGAAAGTGGTGATTTGTATTGAAGTTGTCCAAATATTAAATTGGACTCCGGGTCCTGCTTTATCGTCCATCCATACAGGCCAGACTTTGCCATTACCTGAGGTGACTCCGATATAATCCCCCATGGTATTAATGCCCGGTAAATTCTTTGGTTTGAAGTGATGGTCAGCTACTTCAACATCTGTCCATGTATTTCCGCCGTCAATTGACCGTGACATATAAACAGAGCATGAATCACCTGATGAAGGAAAATTTCTGTTATCATAATAAATGACATTTAAGCCTCCTGCATCATCAACATTTATTACCGGAAAAAACTGAACTTTACCATTATTAAGAGCATCCTGATTAACTCTTATACCGGATGACCATGTAGCTCCATTGTCCGTAGATCTGTTAATAATAACATCTGCATCAGATCCTGCAGGGGCAAGATTAATCTGACCGGTGACAACATAAATCCAACCGGTTCTTGGACCACCGCTTTTATCGATGTCAATTCGTGGAAATCCCGGCACTCTGATACCCCAGCCGTTAAGTGAAAATGTTCTCATGCCATTTACATCATAAGCATTTTCGGTAGCCGTGTAAGTTACACCGCCATCTGTAGATTTTGCTACCCCTACATAATCTTCTGTAAAAGGAGAGGAAGTTATGCCGGCTGTCCAAACTACAAAAACATTTCCGTTTGGAGCAACAGCCACATCATGTCCCTGAGCAAAATGTCCCGCCGGAGTGGAGTTTAAAACTATAGGAGCTTCCCATGAAACTCCTCCATTTGTAGTTCTGGCAACTCTTCCGTTTGCATTGCTCCCTGAAAAGCTCGTCCATGCCATGTAAGTATTCCCGAAGTATGGACTTGCCGGAGAACCGTCTGTCCCGATCAAATTTTTATCTACATTCGGATCACTTACAACAGTAAAAGTTGATGACCAAGTATCACCGTTATTTGTTGAATAATTAGCTCCCATACCGATCAAACCCCCAAAATTCGATGCACTTAGAAGGTGACCGTAAAGAAAAACCCCGTTCTTATCAATAACCGGTGCAGGATCCCCTCTCTGATCATTTAGATTAGGAGCATTCATGGTATCCCGACCTTTCCATGTAACTCCTCCATCGGTGGTGACATAAACTCCGGCATTAATGAAGTTATTAGAATTATGTATTGGCTGTGCTGCAGCGTACATAATATTTGGATTAGTCGGATGTCTTGCAATATCAGTTTCATTTTGCTGATTAACTGCACTCGGATGGACTCTGAAATTAGGAGTTACAGTCAATACACCAATTGGTGTGACTGTGACTCTTGGAGCAAAAGTAAATTGCCTAATTTCGTCTGTAGCCACCGGCAGATCTGTGTATTCTCCATTTGGAATAACTACTGTTGACCTCGCATCAATATTCCATCTTGGATGCTCTTCGATTGTTTTTTGTCCTGTCATTATAATAAAAGCCGCTATAGCAACAGGTAAAATGAAAAATAATTTTTTCATTGATTAATATCCCTTTCTGTAGTTGGTTAATTAAAATGTCCTGTCTTTTAAAGGTAGTAATGATTTGAAAGACGTTTTAAAGGTTTGTTAAAAAGAATTGGAATCAAATTATGATAATAATATGTTAAATGCAATTTTTATTTTAATGCTGTTAACAAAGTGTGATAACTCATTAAAAATGTCAGTAATATAACTCAATAGAAATGTCAGTAAAT
>CAYNTN010000095.1:0-18793 GCA_964399995.1 uncultured Ignavibacteriaceae bacterium | reverse complement strand
TGACAAACTTTGAAGACATAAAAAATTTATGGCAGAATGCCAAACCCGAAAAAAATCTGCCGGGCTCTTCGGAAATGATTTCCAAAATAGAATCCGTCCGGAAAAAAATAATGAGAAGAAATTTACTGAGTACAATTACACTTTGTCTCACGTTTGTGTTTATAGTTTGGATCGGTCTCAGATATGAATTTGAATACATTACTACTAAAATAGGACTTATGCTTGTTCTGCTTTCAATAGCTCTCGGAATATTCTGCAGCATTAAACTCATCAACAGGCTTTCGGGTAAAATTGATGTTACTTCGGACACAAATTCATATCTGAAGCAGCTTATGTCATTCCGCAACAAGCAGAGGATAATACAAACAAAAGGTCTGGCAGTATATTTTAGCCTGCTCACAGCAGGACTAATGCTCTATGAAATAGAATTTGCCGTGAGAGATTTAACTTTCGGAATTGTATTTTATGCCTTGACGCTCGCATGGATGGCGTTTGTATGGTTCTATCTCCGTAAGAGATCAATTGCGAAACAGGAAAAGCAGATCAATGAGCAGATAGCATTACTAGAAAGTATGATTAATAAGCTTGATCAAAATTAATTGTTTAAAATGAGATTAACTCAAATCGTTTAATAAAAATATTTTACCACTAAGGCACCAAGAACACTAAGAGTTCAGGCGAAATTTGAAATTGTAATAAAAAATTCTCTGCAATCTGTGTATAATTGCTTTGTGCACTTTGCATTCAAATTCTTTTTTAAAGTTTCTATTGAACAATTTGAGATTAAATATTATGTTAATCTTAAAAGAATATTCGAAAGAATAATTGGAAAATTTATCTTTAATAGATCCTGATGACAGACTTGAGTCTGAATTTTCAGATATGCTTAATGACTGGAAGGAAACAGGTGAAGGTTTAGTACCCTTTGTTTTAGAACTTGATTGGGGAAATTTCAAAAAATATGTCGAACAATTAAAGGGTTTCTCTAAGGGAATTGATATTCCGTCAACGTTTGTAAATCATTCTACATACTGGCTGGTAAATAAAGAGAATAAAATTCTCGGAGTTTCTAACATCCGCCATAAATTAAATGATAAGCTACTGCAGGAAGGAGGACATATTGGTTTCGGTATAAGACCATCCGAAAGAAGAAAAGGCTATGCAGCTTTAATGTTAAAACTGACTCTGGAAAAAGCCTCAGAGCTTGGAATTGAGAAAGCATTATTAACTTGCGCAAGCAATAATGCAGGTTCATACAAAACCATTGAAAAAAACGGAGGGAAATTATGGAAGGAAGAAGTATATAATGGAAGGCTGTCAAAATATTACTGGATAGAAATGAGTTTGTAAAGTTTGTAAAGTTTGTAAAGTTTGTAAAGTTTGTAAAGTTTGTAAAGTTTGCAAAGTTTGTAAAGTTTGTAAAGTTATATAACATTGATTTCATTTGTATTTTAATCATGAAAATTAAAAACTTAATTATCCGTCAGGCAACTGAAAGTGACAGCGCTGAAATCGGACAATTGTATTACGATACTGTCCGCACTATCAATGCAAAGGATTATTCGGATAAAGAAATTGAAATATGGTCTGAGCTGGGAAAAAAACATGAAGTATGGAAAAGGAAAATTTCCGAACAGTATTTTTTAGTTGCGGTAACTGATAATAAAATAGTCGGGATCGCTTCAATTGAAGAAAACGGCTATCTTGACTTTATGTATGTTCATAAAGATTATCAGAGAATGGGAATAGCAGCAAGACTTTTAGAAGGAATTGAGAAGAAAGCAGCAGAGCAAAACAACGAAGAGATCTGGGCTTATGTCAGTATTACTGCCAATCCTTTTTTTGAAAACAACGGGTATGTGTATACAGGTGAAAAGATTATTACTGTTCAGGGAGTTGATTTTGTTGACAGGATAATGAAGAAGAAATTAAAATGAAAAAAAGCAGTACTGTCTTAAAAGTATGTTTTACCACTAAGGCACTAAGATCACTAAGAAAATCTGCAAGAATCAAATCTTTGTGTCCTTTGTGCCTTAGTGGTAAAAGTAATACGATTATTTAGACAGCCAATCTAAAAGTAAAATTCCCGAAATGAAATTACTAAAATACATTTTCATATTTTTCCAGTTGCTTCAAATTTCTAATTATATTTATTCTCAGGACAAACAAGAGTTAATTGAAAAAATTAAGGAAGAAATTGAATCTATTCATCTCGATACTACATTAAAGATAATTACTCTTCAGAACAATGAATTTCTGGATCACATGCCTGAGGGAGGCGGCGAGCTGACAGGATTTTATAAAGGCAAACGTATCTGTAGAATTTACCGGAGCATTGGGATTTCACACGGCGTAGGTATCAGTGAATTCTACTATAAGAAGAATAAGCTGATTTTCGTGAGGGAAAAATTTAATTCATATGTTTATGATGACAGCCTTGGCTCTTTCGATTATACTAAATTAAATACAACTTATGAAGGTAAGTACTATTTTGATAAAGGGAAAATGATCCATAGTTATATCAAGGGAAACAGGATAAATTCAACCGGTTCCGAAGAAACAGAAATAGAATTGACCGGTGAATCAAATGAAGCATTTAAACTGATCTCTTATAAAATTAAATCAATACCCGGCTATGAGATAGAAGATAAATGAAAATATTGTTTGATATCCGATTCTTCGGTTAACAATGTGAAAAAAGAAGTCCGGTGATGCAGGAAGGCGGGCGTTAGTGACAAATGAAGCAGTTCCCGGCGGTGTTTTTAATTGAACAGAAATGAGTTTAACAACGGAATGGATGTAACGATAAATCCGAATACTAACAGAGCATAATTAATTTACTTGATAATTTTATTACTTCCACTAAATGCATCTCTTATAAATCCTTCTTCACCCAAGGCATAAAATCTTATAGTCATCAGCAAACTTCATTCCGCAGAGTCTTCCGCATTTAAATTGGTTCGTATTTTCAGAATTAAAAAAAGCTTAATGACTAAAGTTGTCAAATCTAAATTAAATATTATAATACTCATAAATATAATTTAGATTTGACAACTTTTTCATCCGCCATTCAAAAATTAATTTTCAATTCATGATCAATGTCATAGGTAAAAAAAATAAAATGAATTAGTTTTGTACAAATGAACAATTTGAATAAAAATTGATTTTTGCAGATCATCTTATCTAAATTGAATAAAAATTTTACTGCTATGGATAATCAGAATTTAAATAAGTTTTTTAATCTCCTATTCTACTTCAGCATACTTGCCTTCATCATCGCCTTCAACTTCGCTCATAATCCACCAAGCGGGTGGTATCAGCAGTTTCTGCCGAACATAGGTAATAGAAATATTGTTGATATAACTTTCTTAGATAGCTTAAATGGTTATTCTATTTCTTCCATAGCTAGTGATACATCATTAATTCTTAAAACAACAGACGGAGGAAATAATTGGTGGATTGCGAATCGCCAAAATAGTTTTATTATGACCTCAATAGAATTTATAGATGAGAGGACAGGTTTTGTAGGAGGAACAAACTTAATTAGAACGACGGATTCTGGAATAAGCTGGAATACAATATATCCATTTCTTTTCTCAAATGATTTAAGCTTTATCAATCAGGATACCGGATGGTACGTAGATTCCGAAGGTTTGCTCGGCGGTGTTTTCCGCACAACGAACGGCGGGATGAATTGGACACAACAGGTGAATCTTTCAGGGAATAATCCGACAAATATTTACTTTTATAATAAAGATACCGGATTTACAGCGAGCACTGTTTTATATAAAACTACTAATAGCGGTGTGAATTGGTTTTTGATTCCGGGGGGAGGATTCGGAGATATGTATTTTATTAATGCTACAACCGGCTGGAAGTGCTATGGTCCTATACAGAAAACTACGGACGGGGGTAATAGCTGGCAGACTCTTCCTTTACCACCGAAAAGCGACACATTGCCATTGTCTAGAGTGATAAGTTTTTCAAATGTAAGTGCAGATACGATATGGGGAGTTGGTTCAGTTGGTGTTTTTGGGTCAATTGGTAGAGGGTTAATATATATCTCTACAAATGGTGGATTGAATTGGAATTATCAATTACCTGATACTGCAATTAACATTTTTATTTATGAACATACTCAATTTATAAATAAATTAATTGGTTGGGCTTATGGTGTTGGTAGTGGAGTCCACACTGTAACAGGAGGAGATACCACTATTACAAGCATAATTAAGCAGAGTGTTGAAATACCTAAAAACTACGAACTACATCAAAACTATCCAAACCCATTCAATCCTATGACGACTATTGATTATAAACTGAGGATACGAAGTGAAATTAAACTTAACTTATTTGATGCAACTGGAAAAGAAGTAAAGGTACTAGTAAATAAATTAAATCAGCCGGGAATCTACAATATTACATTCGACGCAGGTTCGTTGCCAAGCGGAGTTTATTTTTACAGCTTATTTATAGATGGAGTTATTGCAGAGACAAAGAAGATGGTATTAGTTCGGTAGTTCATAAAGTTCATAAAATTTATAAAGTTCATAAGAAGTAATATAATTAATTCTAATGAATAAAAGTTTTGCAAATAGATACAGAAAAACATTTATGGCGAAAACTGCTCTTCAATATGGAGTAAACTTTAATTAAATAGAGGAAGTATCATGAAAACAAAACTTATCATTTCAATTTTACTCGGGCTGTCTGCTCTTTCTTTTGTGATTAATAACAGAACCAGCTCTAACAAAGGTGAAGAGCAAACTGCTGTTTCTCCTCCTCAAAGTAATCAGGACACAACATTTCTCATTGGCGCATTGAATGACGGCGCAGATTACGATTTTTCAGGTTTGGATGAGCTTGGGTTTAATGTATGGCATACATACACCGGCGTTAACCCGGGCTGGATATGGAATGGAGCACCTAATGACAGCTTACTGACCGACATATCCGTTTACGGACAGCAGGTACAAGACGCCCTCGAGACTATAGAATCGCACGGATTAAAGTCAATGGTCATGAGACCCAAGATAGTGTTTCTCACCTACGGTGAAAGAAGCGATTATCAGTGCGAAGATGTTTCTCATGTAAATTCCGATTTATGGTTTTATACTTTTCAATCACCCGATCACGTTGGCATGGATAGAATTGATAGCAGCCAGCACGGAGATCGCCAGTGGGTAAGATATTGTCAGCCAATAAACCAGACAGATGGCGGTGCGGGCTGGGTGGTAAGCAGGTTAAGGGCAAATAACGAACAATGTAATTCTTTTGCCGGCGTTGACAGTTTATCACCAATTAAAAACTGGGCAATAAAACCGAGAATCAGAATTGATTCAACAGTAGCTGATAACCCTGCGAACTGGAATACAAATGTTTGTAAGATAACTGTTATAGGTGCATCTGGCACGGATACGCTTCTAAAGTCAAACATTAAAGTAATTAATTTTTTAAATGCTGGAAATAACTACAATGGTAATTATTTGGAAGAATTTTTCAGATTACCTCCAACGGATAGTTTAAAGATGCAGGGTCCGTTGGGACTGGCGGAATTTGGGTCTTATGGCGCAAGAGGCAACAGCACTACGGATGGTCCTAATAAGATTGATATACAGGTTTACTGGTATGGCAACTGCGATATGTGGATCGATTATGTGAGAGTAGATAATATGGTGGCACATGATTTACTTTCTAAAGACTCAACGAATTTAACTCATCAAAAATATGAAAACTGGCTCATTTGGGAAGCAGATTCAATTGCCTGTCACAATGAATCAACGATAAAATTTTACATGGAGCTATCTGAGTTCAGCAATATACCTTGCATGGCATATGTGAGCAGGAAGATTGATTCAATAGCTTTTGTGCGCAGCGGCAGAAATATCACGCTCACGGGTCTTCTCACCGGAATTTATTCATTCGTTGTCCCGTGGGGAGAGAGATTCAGCGTAATGAATATCGAACATATTATAACAAATTATGTGGAAAAGGTCGGCCTAAGCGATATACTCATTCCGTGTTATCCTTTTTATACCAAGTACGATTTTCCCGAACCTGTGCCATCATATAGTGAAACATTCTCCAAGATACCTTATACCCTTCCGTCTACAGCCGGACCGGGAGTTTTATCCAACGCTATTTCACCTTCGGCTTATGATGATTGGCTTCAAAATAATCTGGATTCCACACCATATTACTTTGAAACAGGGTCTACAATGAGTTTTCCTTTTGATACAATCGGTCACCAGCATTCAGGCGCATTCAGATGGGCAATGCAGATGGGAGATGCAATCTCGAAAGCTAAAGATATTCCTTTTCTATACAATGGACAGGCACATGTATGGTTTAAAAAAGGAGAGACTCACAGAGAGCCGACCAATCAAGAAATGGATATGCTTGCAAATGTATCTCTGACGTATGGTGTAAGAGGGTTAATATATTTCTGGTATCCGTCATATGGAGACTCCACTCCGGGGGATCCTTTTTATGGAATAGGATTTGCCAATCCGGGAAATATACCTAGAACTTCCAATGCTTATGGTCAAAACAAATGGGAGATGATAAAAGCTCAGGTACAAAGATTGAAAACCTGGGAGCCCTATATAATGAGCTTTGATAATGCAAACAGGAAGTCATATATCCTGAGACTTGAGAGAGATAATTTAATAGCTGAAACATTTTTTTCAGATGTAATAACCTATAAACCTATTGGTAGTGCCCCACCTTGTGAGGAAGATGATCCCGGCTCTAATCCATCGGGCTTGATTTACGAATGTAAGGAAGACAGGTACTTGCAGGTTGCGACATTTCAGAACAGCGAGTCGAACACAAAATATTTTATGGTAGTTAACAGAAGATGTTCCCCGTTATTAAACGATTCGACGAATGATAATAACGGAGGAAGGAGGTATGTAAGAATAATGTTTGATTCCGGCTCTTCAGCTTTTCAGGTTTCAATAATTGGAGTGTAATTGATGTAGCGAATGATTCATTGATAAAAACTTTTGACAAGAATTCAAGAGCAGATATAAATCTTGAGTGGTATTTGCCCGGGGAAGGCAAACTATATAAAATAGCTCCCGTGATGCAGGAAGGCGGGACTTTTGTAACGAATGAAGAATGTGGAGGAATTACATTCGATTGTAAAAATGAAGTAAACAACGCAGGGAATGATTTAACAATCAAACCCGGAACAACAATTAATTTTACGAACTCCAATGCACGGATAAAAATGTTCATGGGAAATTTCAAAAGCGGATACTCTGTAAGTGAAAGTTCAGATCCTGTTTATCTCAAAGGAAAAGAGGGAAATTTCTGGAAAGGACTTCAGCTTCAAAATTGTCCGAGTGTAGAAATAATCAGAACTCATTTTGAGAATATTTCTCCTTATGAGCTTGATAGTACTTACGCTGCAGATATAATTAATTGCGGTCTTGTTAGTATAATCTCCAGCTCTTTTCGCTCCGAGCCGGATGTAAATGCCGGAGGAATAAGGGCAAATTTTATTAACAATGATGACATCAACATTGAGGCATACTTTTTTAATAATTATTTTGCAATGGATGCAGGTGACATACCTGCTCTTTCAGTCATTACATCCGGATATCTTACATTCCCTGTGATCATTGAGGGAAATACTTTTGAATCTTATACAGGCAACAGTTCAACCGCAATTCTTCTTTCAGGTGTAGAAGGAGGTGCAATTAAAGAAAATACTATTTCCGGATATACAAATGGAATCATACTTATCTGGTCAGCAATGGATATTTATGGAAATGTAATTGATGGCGGCAGTGAGGATTCCCATGGGATTTTGTCCTACGCATCTTCTTATGCAAACTTAGGACCGGATGGTAAAATATATACCGGGGGAATTAATTCTATTGCTACCGAAGGTGAAAACGCAAAATGCATAGAAACAGATAATTCTTTTCTGTATCTGGACATCGGCTACAATACATTTGACCTGAGAAATTATGATCCCGGGAATGCATTTCATCTTTCGGGAACAATACCCGATGAAATCTGCGAAGAATCCGGAGGTGAAGCAGATGCAAAGAACAATTGTTTTCAGATTTCGCAAAATGATACTGATGCTGTTCAAAATATGGAATGTATAAGTACGGAAAAGTTTAACTTTAACTTTATTCCGTATTACTGCGATGGTAATCCACTGGAAGGGATGATTGCATTTGATTTAGGAAACGGGATGTATGATACGATATATACGGGGTCAGGAGGAAGCGGCGGTTCAATCTCCAATGTTCAATTTTCAATGTTCAATGAACAATCAACAACATCTGATAATTTATTAGATTCGGTTTCGATTAATTTAAGGAAAAGAAACTATGAAAGTGTATCAGACTTTTGTTTTGAATTATTAACAGACCACATTGACAGTTTGAATGATGCAACCATAATTTCAAAACTATATCTTGCGGAATTGCGGCTCGACAGTTCCGGGAATATGATTACGAATCTCAAATCATTTCTTGAAGCACTAATATTAAATAATCCGGATAAAGAAACTTTTGTAAAGCAGTCATTTTATGTTATTCAGAAGTGTAAAGTTTCTTTGGAGATGTATGAATCCGCTATGACCGGTTTTCAGGAAATCATAAATCAGAATCCTTACAGCTATGAAGGATTGGTTGCTAGCTGGGACTATGCCGCCACGAGTCTGCTTTATAATCTTCATGGCGGTGAGGGTGGCGGAATTTCAAATTACAAATTTCAAATTACAAATGATGGTTCTAATATTGACATTGATGATGAGCCAGGGGACAAATACGATCCGAAAAAGTTTACGAAAGAAGACAGGAAAGTAATAAAAGAAAACGTTATTAATTCATTTCAAACATCTAAAGATATAGAAATTGAAAAAGTAAAATCGCTTGAGAAGAAAGTCAGGGAAGGAAATGCAAGTAAGACTGAGAGATCGGAATTAAAAGTTAAGAAAACATTGGGTGAAGTAATAAAAGTTAAAAAACAAGAGATATAACAGAGCATATAAATAATGTTAACGGAAATATTCAAAAAGTATTCGGATCAACGAAGGATAATAGATCAAAAGAAGTCATTAACATAATTCCAACTGAATACAGTCTTTCACAAAACTATCCGAACCCATTTAATCCTGTTACTAAAATTAATTTTGACTTACCGCAGGATGGAAATGTAAAATTAATAATTTATGATTTACTTGGGAGAGAAATCACGCGGTTACTAAATAACGAGTTCAAAGTATCCGGAAGATATACCGTTGAATTTAATGGAATAAATCTTGCAAGCGGAGTTTATTTTTACAGGCTGGAATCAGATAAGTTCATTCAGACAAAACGAATGATATTTTTAAAATGAATTTAAGAGTAAACCTGACAGGTTTAATAGAACCTGTCAGGTTTGCATAGAAAAAAAGGGTGTTCAAAATTGAACACCCTTTGAATTTATTTATAAACTCCAATTACTCTACTGCCCACTCACTCAATACACTCTAGCACTCTACACACTCCAAACTTCTCACACTAAATCTTTCACGATCCTCATCTTAAAAAACGATCTCCATACAAAATATAAAGCAATCGCTAAGAAAACCAATCCAACCACCGGAGCTGAATCCCTGAACGCTTCCGTGATCGCAATCTCCATAGCAAGTAAACCGAATAACGTTGTGAATTTAATAATAGGATTCAAAGCAACTGATGAAGTATCTTTGAACGGATCACCTACTGTATCACCGACGACTGTCGCGTCATGCAATGGTGTTCCTTTTTCTCTGAGATCAACTTCAACAACTTTCTTTGCATTGTCCCATGCACCGCCTCCATTAGCCATGAATATCGCCTGGAACAATCCGAACACTGCAATCGAAATCAGATAACTTATGAAGAAACATGCTGCTGCATTATTACCGTCTTTAGGAGCTGACATAAAAGCAAAAGCTATTGCAAATGAGAACACTGCAATGAAGATATTAAACATTCCTTTCTGTGCATACTTTGTACAAATTTCAACTACTTTTTTTGACTTTTCCGTAGATGCACTCAAAGATGCATTCTCATCAAGATTAATATTCTTCTTTATGTATTCAACCGCACTGTAAGCTCCTGTAGTAACTGCCTGCGTAGATGCTCCCGTGAACCAGTATATCACAGCGCCGCCGCAAAGGAATCCAAGAATTGAATAAGGATTCAGTAAGTTGAGAACTGTTTCCGGTTCGACACCAAGTACATTTCTAAGAACAAGTATCAGAGAAAATATCATAGTAGTTGCTCCAACCACTGCTGTACCGATAAGAACCGGTTTTGCGGTAGCCTTAAAAGTATTACCCGCGCCATCGTTTTCTTCAAGATATAATTTTGCTTTTTCCCAGTCAGGCTTGAATCCGAATTCCTTCTCTATATCTTTTTCTTTCTGCTCTTTATTTTCTTCGATCAAAGACAATTCATAAATAGACTGAGCATTGTCGGTAACAGGTCCGTAAGAGTCAACTGCAATCGTTACCGGTCCCATGCCAAGCATTCCGAAGGCAACAAGACCAAAAGCAAATATTGTATGATACTCCATCAGTGCTTCCGGTATAGAGCCGGATGTAATATAAGCCCCGTACATTAAACCAAAGAAAACCATTCCCATCCAGAAAGCGCTGAAGTTACCTGCTACAAGTCCCGAAAGAATTGTAAGTGAAGCGCCGCCTTCTTTTGAAGCAGTTACAACTTCATTTACGTGTTTTGATTTTGGTGACGTAAATATTTTTGTGAATTCAGGAATCAGCGCAGCACCCAATGTACCGAAGCTGATTATGATTGAAAGCGTTATCCAAAGATTATCGGGAAGATCGCCTATTAAAAAGTAACTGACAATAAATGTAACAATAATCGAAAGTATTGAAGTGATCCAGACAAGCAAAGTAAGAGGATGTTCAAAATCCATTTTGTCTTTGCCGGTATATTTGATCTTTGAAATAATCCCGTTAATGTAAAAAGCACCTATGGAGGTTATTATCATGAGAATCCTCATTACAAATATCCATACAAGTAAAGTCGCCTGCAGCTCAACGCCTGTTACAGCAAGAACGATAAAGCTTATTAAAGCAACACCTGTGACGCCGTAAGTTTCAAAACCGTCTGCAGTTGGTCCGACAGAGTCACCTGCATTATCACCCGTACAATCAGCAATAACACCGGGATTTCTCGGATCATCTTCTTTAATTTTGAATACAACTTTCATGAGATCAGAACCTATGTCAGCGATCTTTGTAAAGATACCTCCGGCAATTCTCAGAGCAGAAGCTCCGAGTGATTCGCCGATAGCAAATCCGATAAAGCTCGCGCCTGCATATTCTCTCGGAACATAAAGAAAAATGATTAACATCATTATCAATTCTACACAGATTAAAAGAACTCCGATGCTCATTCCGGCATTGAGAGGGATAGTAAGAAGCTTCAAAGGTTTTCTTTCAAGAGATGCAAAAGCCATTCTGCTGTTTGCTAGAGTATTCATTCTGATTCCAAACCATGCAACACTGTAAGATCCAAGAATACCGATCACTGTCCACATTAATATGAGAAGCACTCCTCCAATTGATTCATGCTGAAGAACTCCGAAGTAAAATGCTATACAGGCTCCTATAAATAAAAACAGGATGAACAAAAATTTTCCCTGCTGAAGAAGATATGTCTTACAGGTTTCAAATATTACCTGTGAAACTTCAAGCATTGATTTGTGTGCCGGTAATTTTTTTACCGACATGAACTGATAAACGCCGAACAGGACACCCAGAAGACAGACAAAAATACCATATACTAAAAGCTGATTTTGGTCTGCATTTAATTCGGGAATAACCAGATTAGCCTCACTCGCAAATGTCATAACCGGTGCTATGATCATAAGCAGGATACTCAATAAATATTTCCGCATATTAATTATTTTATTTTTAATTATTAAAACTATGATGTTATGATGGAATGTAAAAATGATTATAGAATTTTAAAACCCGGAGAGTATAATTTTGCAATATATTTTTTATAAATGATCTTTATTGTAACTGTTCATCGTTTTTACCACGCCGTCCGTTACAAAACTTTTTATGCAACTAATATAAAAAGGCATTAGTTTTTTAATTTTTTCAATTTCTTCTTTATCAAATATTCCCAGTACAAAATCTATATAATCATCTTTCTTTAGCGCCCCTTCCAAACCTATTCCGATTCTCATCCTGGGAAATTCATCTGAGTTCAGATGGTATATAATGCTTGATAAGCCGTTATGACCGCCGTCGCTCCCGTCTTTTCTCACTCTTATCATGCCGAGGGAAATCTGGAAATCATCAACTATGACAAGCATATCCTGAATCTCAATATCATTCCTTTCCATAAACTCTTTGACTGCAATACCGCTGTTATTCATGTAAGTCATTGGTTTAAGGAGAAGTATTTCCTCATCTCCTATTCTTCCTTTAGCTTCAAGCCACTCGCCTTTTCCTTCTTTGAATTTTATTCCCAGGTGATGTGCAAAAAGATCAATAACTATAAATCCTATATTATGCCTTGTCAGTTCGTATTGTGAGCCCGGATTTCCCAGACCAACTATCAGCTTCACCTGAGTATTAGTTTTTGAAAAAGAATAAAATTATTCTTTTTCTTTTTCTTCATCATCTTTCTTCGACTTCGAGATGACTTCCGGTTCTGCCGGAGCTTCAGCAGCTTCTTCCGGTGTAACTACTTTTTCAACTGTAGGAGGTACAACTGCAACTATCGAAGCGTTTTCATCATTTAGAATCTTAATATTTTCAAGTTTTAAATCACCTACCTTTATTGCATCATTTATATTCAAGTGAGAAATCTCAACATCAATATGCGATGGTATGTTTGAAGGAAGACATTCCACTTCAAGTCTATGAAGTATATGCTGTATAGTTCCGCCGTCTCTTACTCCCTGCGGATTTCCAATGAGATGCACGGATACTTCGATGGTTATAGTCTCGCCTTCTTTAATAGCAATAAGATCAAAATGCAGAGGTTTATCGGTTACCGGATGAAACTGAACATCTTTTAATATGCAGCTGTAACTGGTACCGTCGCCGTCTAAACTGAGATTAACGATTCGGGATTCAGTAGTGTAAATGATTGGTCTTAAATCAATTTCTGTAGCAGCAATACTTATATTATCAACACCGTGTCCGTAATATATTCCCGGAATGACACCTTTTTTTCTGATTTGATTCAGGGTCGCTTCCTTATACTCCTCACGCTTTTTGGCTTTTAAGTTTATTTCTGACATGATTTTAAAATTTTAATAGTGAACTACAAAAATAGCTTTTATATGAAAATTAAGCAATTGAATTATTAGTAAAAAATTTAGACCAGTTTCACAATCTTGAAAAAAGCTTAGCACGAATTTTCCGAATTTGCACAAATTTTAAAGAAAATGATTATTTCAACAAATGAATTAGGCTAAAATATTAATTATAATGGTTTGCAAGCCGATCTTCCTGTTTATCTCCGAGCGGAAAGCTTTCTTATGGAATTATTTTGAGAAGAGATTAAAGGAAGTTCTTTAGATTTGATTAAACATTGAAAATTGATAATTAATAACTTAAGTTGACCGCTTTTATAATTGAAATTTGTTTTTTGCCACAAATTCACACGAATGAACACGAAAATCATTTCTTTTAATTCGCGACAATTAGTGCAAATTCGTGGCGTATTCTAACTTTTTTAGAAAAACCGCTCAACTTGAGTTAATAATTGAACTGTACCGGGAGAGGGACTTGAACCCCCGACCTACGGATTATGATTCCGACGCTCTAACCAGCTGAGCTATCCCGGCAATGTTTTTTAAAGAACAAATTACGTTTAATGAATTTCTAATTCAATACAATAAGAAGTTGAAAGTTGAAAGTTGAAAGTTGAAAGTTAAAAGTTAAAAGTTAAAAGTTAAAAGTCAAAAACTTTCAACTTTTAACTTTCAACTTTTAACTTAATTGCTTTATGAATCAAATTTTTATAATTTGCTTCAAAGTTATATTAATGCATAAGAGAACAACCCTTTTCATTTCTTTATTAATAGTATTAAGTTTTATTTCCGGTAAAGATTTGCATTCGCAGGACAAATGGTGGAAAGAGAAAAAGTACAAGAGTGATTTTATGAGAGCCAAATATGATCTGTGTAAAAAAACCTTTAAGGACATAGGAAACGGTTTTACATATAAAAACGTGAATAACATAATTCAATATTTTGATACACAGGTTTATCTTAATGTGGTCAATAATGACAAAGGATATTTCAGTCCTGCCCAGGCTGAGCAGATACTTCTTGATTTTATGGATTATTTTACCGTAAGTAATTTCAGATATCAACGTTCGAGCAGATTTAACACTTATGCTTTTGTTAACGGGATTTATACATATAATATCGGTTCGGGTAAAAGAGATTTGAAGGTTGCAATTTCTTTGAAATTTCATGATAATAAGTGGTTCGTCGATCAAATTTCTGTTAAATAGACAGGAGTTTTCTCAGGCAATTTTCACTTGACAAGTAAATATTATTTGAACCATAATTATTAACAAAGAACATGTTTTTTAAAATATTTTGGATAACAATATTCCGGTAAATAGTATAAGCAAGAAATTTTTTGACAGGCGCTTAAAGACTTTATCTTTAATCGCTTTTTTAATTTTGATCTGGATTGTAGTAATACATTTTTTTTCGGATTATATAAAATCAAATGTTGCTCAGAACTGGAATGATATTTCAAGTGAAAAGACTTCTCTTCAAAGCGGTATTGCCTTAAATTTATTCAATGAATTCCAATCCGACTTAAATAATGTTTCCGTTCAGCTAAGTTCTAATCCTGATCTGGTGAAACAGATTCAGAGAAGTGACTCAAGAAAGCTTTTCGAAGAATTGTTTAAATTAAATCTCGATGACAAATACCATATTGAAATATACAACACAAGGCTTGAACTTCTGGCTTTCAAAGGAAGAAGACTCGATTCGGATATTTTTTCACTGCAGAAATGTGTTAACGGGAAAAAATTTTCAGTACTTAAGGAAGTAGGATTTTATACATATTTAATAATTTACTCTCCGGTTTATGATCTGAGAGACAAATCACAGATTATCGGCGTAATACTTAATGCAAAACTTATCGACATAAAGTATCAGATCAATAATAAATTTTTCCGTGATGTTGATTTATTAAATGACATAAATAAAACTCTGGATGTCACTTCCGGAATTATTCCTGCAAATATAATATCGGGAAAAATAGATCCGGATTCATTAACTCTAAGCGAGAATACGGCAATTGAACTGAAGGGATTGGAAAGCAATATTATCGGAATACTGCTGCTTCCGAAATACAACGAAGTGACACATGCTCAGAACATTGACACACTTGCAAAGAGAATTACGTCCCTTTTAATATTCGGGATTACATTAATAATCTTTTTAATTTCAATGAAGCTTGTGTTGAGGATCCCATACAGTTCTCTTCAATTTATTTCATTTGCCTTAATAATTACAGCTATCCGTTATATCTGGCTTGAATTTCAATTCCCTTCTAAAATTTTTGCATCAGATATATTTTCTCCCGGGTTCTATGCCTCTACATTTGGTTTCGGAATAGCAAAATCCATTGGTGAATTTCTGATTACTTCGGTTTTTATTCTCATAACTTCCCTTTACGGAATTAGTTTAATTTCAAAAAAAGGAAGAAGAAAAAATACAAATGGTAATACTTCAAATAAAACACTGATTCATTTTACGAATTTCTTTCTCATATCAGTCTTTTTCCTGTTGGTTTATATCTTTGGTGCAGTTATTCAAAGTATTGTATACGATTCGAATCTGAAATTTTTTGATAAGACAAGCATAATTCCAGGTCCCGAATTGTTCATAATTCAGCTCACTGTTCTTATACTGGCATTTTCACTGTTTATTTTCCTCATTTCAATAATAATTCTGATCATTAAGAATTCATCAACCGAAGTTTCTAAGATAAGATTTTTCGGAAGATACTCATTTATAATAGTTCTGATAATTTTGCTTGGATGTAATCAGTTGCTGTCATTATTTTTTAATGATTTTAAAATAGATTATGTCTACAGGCTGATCATTATTCTGTTCAGTTTTTTCCTGGGTATTTATATTGCAAGGAAATTAATGCTTACCAAAGATTATAAGATATTCACGATAAAAAATTTCTCACTCGTTATTTTATTATGTATAGTGACAATACCCGGTATACTGCTTGATAAGATTACCACTCAGGAAACTTATTTTGTCGAGCTTATAGGAAGAAAAATTACCGAACGTGAGGATGACAAGATTAAGTTCCTTCTTATGACAGAGCTTTCAAATTTTTCCGAGAGTAAGGAAATTGAAACAAACTTAAAAATTAAGGATAAGCTGACCGAGCTTGCTTTCTCCGTATGGTCCGAAAGCAAATTCAGCGAAGAAAATTTCAACACTGCAGTCATAATACTTGACACCAATAAAACGATTCTGAGCGATTTCATTTTCAATTCTCAGATTTTAAACTCAGATTCCATTCTTAAATATGCCGAATATAATTATTTCAAAAAAAGAAATTTATACGATAGGCTGAATGATACATCTTCAGTTTCCGATTCACTTGAAAATGTTGCAATGGAAGAATCCGAAGAAGATGAAATTTCCAATGAGAATTATACTGATGATTTAAACACTATTTTTATCACAGATAAAATAGTAATTATGAAAAATGAATCCGATAAGTATTATCTCGGGATAGTTCCGGTTGAAAAGATCGGCTTAAAAAATACACCTTTTGAAACGAAACTCGGCTATCTGCTTCTGGCGGTGCAGTATGAGTCGAAGAATTTTCTGACTCAGTCATCAATGTATCTTTTTAAAAATTATTCCAGGGATAATCTTTTTGACAAATTAATTTCCAATCCCACGATTACCGAATATTTAGGCGGTGAAATAGTCAGCTCGACAAATCAGGATCTATCAAAGGCAAACACTTTTTCTCTTGATGCATTTCGCGAAACAATAAAATTTAAGGATGACAAATCCGACTGGCGATATGAAATAATTAATAACGAAAGATACAGGACTTTCTACATTGCTGCTCCTCAGGAAGACGGGAGCGGAATAGAAAAAGTATTTTCAATCAGTCTTAAAAGAAATGATTTTAAGCTGACAACATTTTTTTATCTTAAATATATTTTGTTTGTTGTCTTTATTTACCTGTTTACGCTTGCAATAATTTCCGTCCTGCTACTTTTCAAATTGAGAAAGTTCAGGCTGAATTTCAGAGAGAAATTGTTCGCTTCATTTTTTATTGTCTCTGTTATACCAATTGTAATTCTTGCCGTTTATACAAGGAGCTTCATAAAAAATAAGTATGATTATAACTTTCAGAATGAAATTATATCAGACCTGAATCTGATTTCCCAAAGTTTTAAGACTAGTCAGCTGAACCTCGGCAATCTTGACAGTCTCAGCAAAGAGCAAAACAAACTACTGACAACATCTTTAAATCAGTCGGACAAGAATTTTAACTTATTTTTAAAAACCAAACTTGTATCAACTACCAATGACGAGCTTTATAAATCGGATCTTCTCGATACAAGAGTTGATGAAGATGCATATTATAATATTGTATATCTGAGAAAGGATTTTTTTTCCGAGACCGAAGAAATCGGAATCTATTCATTCATAGTCGGGTATAAACCGTTTTTTGATTCAAAGAATAATATTGTGGGATTAATGTCTTCCCAAACTGTTTATAAGCAAAGTGAAATCAATGAAGAGCTTACGGAAATCCTGACTTTTATTTTCGGGACTTACTTTATTGTAATAATTATACTTCTTGTATTCGTTACATTTTTAACTGACAGAATTTCCAAACCGATTCTAAAGCTGCAGCATGCAACCGAAAGAATTTCAATGGGTGATAATAATGTCGAGCTGAAAATTAACCGTAAGGATGAAATCGGAAATCTTGTTGATTCTTTTAACAAGATGTCGAAAGAGCTTGAAAGTTCAAAGGATAAACTAAAAAAGGCTGAGCGTGAAGCTGTATGGAGAGACGTTGCCAGGCGGGTTGCTCATGAAATAAAAAACCCGCTGACACCTATGAAACTTTCTATCCAGCATCTTTATGAAGTCTATAATAACGGTAATAAAAATAATTTTCCGGAAGTATTAAAGAAAACAAGGAATATTATTATAAACGAAATTGATAAGCTTAATAAAATAGCAACAGAGTTTTCAAATTTTGCAAAGCTGTCGGGAAGAAATTATGAAGAGGTCGATCTGAATGAAGTGATAGAGGATGTTGTATCGCTTTATAAACTTGCTCCGGGTATTGAATTCAAAGAATCACTTAAAAAGGATATTGAAAAGATATATGCCGATAAGCAAGAACTTAACAGGGTTTTCCAGAACTTAATTAAGAATTCAATTCAGGCAATTACGGATGAGGGTGAAATTGAACTAAAGACTTATAAGCAGGATGGATTAATTTATGCAGAGATCATAGATAACGGCAGTGGAGTCGATTCGTCAATCGTAAAGGATTTGTTTGAACCAAACTTTTCCACTAAAACGGCAGGTATGGGACTCGGTCTTGCTATCACAAAGAAAACACTTGATGAAATGAAAGCAGTTATTTCTTTTGAAAGTGTTGTAAATAAAGGTACGAAGGTTACCATAAAATTTAAACCGTATAATCGTAACTTATAAGTTTGTAAAGTTTGTAAAGTTTGTAAAGTTTGTAAAGTTTGTAAAGTTTGTA
>CAYNTN010000094.1:0-18924 GCA_964399995.1 uncultured Ignavibacteriaceae bacterium | reverse complement strand
TACTAATTACTAATTACTAATTACTAATTACTAATTACTAATTACTAATTACTAAAGACTAATAGTCTGAATTAGGATTTTTAGGATTTCTAAGATTTATAGGATTAAAAATTCATTCCTTCTATCTCTTTGAGACAATAATATTGTAAATCCTAAAATCTTTTAATCCTATGAATCCTAATTCAAACAGATTCTTAGCACAATATTTTCTTACCAATTTTTGTGTAAAATTTAACTCAAAACTCAAAACTCGTAATTTGTAATTTGTAATTTGTAACTTGTAACTTGTAACTTGCAACTCGTAACTAATTCCTCGGCACAGTCCTGAGCCATGTTTCATACTGTTTTTGTTCTTCCATTCTGCAGGACCATATCAGCTCATCTTTATACACCGTAATATCAGGACAGCCATCACACATGTTTTGCTCACCTTTTTCGGTAAAATCAACAGGTTGTATAAACATTATTGTTTGCAGGTGAGCTTTCTTGAATAAGTTTAACGGATTCTTAATGTGATTTAATAAGATCCTTCTCAGACTTTTTTCAAACGGCCAGAGGAAGAGCAATGTCGATCTCCCCTTCTTTGTCAATGAAGGAGATGCATACGATAAATATGTTCCTTTAAAGTAATGATGAACAATCATGATGAGTTCCAGAAATTTCGGACCGAGGTAGCCGTAGATTTTATCCTTTGTTCCTATTCTTTCCGTCAATAACCATTTAAAAGAATCCGCTTTGACAGTACCATTCAAATAAGCAGCAGGAGTGAATTCCGGAAATCTTTCCCTGACTTTTGCCAATACATCTGTAGATAATATCTCTACATCTCTGTCAGTATCAGAGTGATATGTTATCTTATCCCAGTCAACCTTTCTGTCGCCGGCATACCAGTCAAACGGCATATTCGGAATGACGTGTCTGAATACTATGAAAACCATTGTGTGAACTTTATCAATATGCCTGTGAGCCCAGTCAATCATTTCGGGAACATAGTGCAGAGTATCTTCATAAACGGTTGAATTGAAAGAACAGGATATTCCGCCTTCTTTAGCAAGCATTTCCGCATACTCAAGGCGGAGTGCGTTTAGTTCGATCTCATTTTTGTTCCTCCACTTGCCGCCTCTTCCCTGTTTGCTGTCTATATGAAAAGTAAATCCATATACGCCGGCTTTTTTCAATTCACTCAGAAGTTCAGTTGTAAGAGTCTTTCCGTTTGTATTAATAATCGGCTTCAAACCTCTCCTTTTGATATCCGCAACAATTTCAATAATATCCGGATAAAGAAGCGGATCACCGCCGGCTATTGAAATGCAGTCGGTGTTTCTTAATTTTTGAAATACATCGAGATGATGCTTAACTTCATCAACTGATAAATGCGAGTTCTTGAGATTCTGACGATAGCATCCGTCACATGCAAGATTGCACATTGCCGTCGGCTCGAGCCATGAAATTGCATTATCCGGCAGCGACCATGGCAGCCTGTATAACTCTTTATTATTCAATTGTTCATTGTTCATTTTCATTTATAAGATTGGTTCAGATAAGTTAAGAGAATAATATATCAAAGTTAAAAGTTAAAAGTTAAAAGTTAAAAGTTAAAAGTTAAAAGTTAAAAGTTAAATGTGGTCATTATTCATTGCTCATTGTTCATTGCTCATTGTTCATTGCTCATTATTCATTGCTCATTATTCATTGTTCATTGTTCATTGCTCATTGTTCATTGACATCAGACCTCAATCTCATCAATTATCGAGTTCTCTTCAATATATTTTAATACCTCTTCATAAATCGAATCCGCATCAAGTCCTGCCTGATGCAGCACACTTTCAGCTGTTCCGCTTCCGAGATAGTAGCCTTTCCTGAAAGGATGAAGAATTTTATATCTTGATTCAAATCCCGTTATCCATTTATACATTGTCGGTAATGTAAAGCCGGTTATTCCCATTGCATTTCTCCTGACTGAATAGGGGAGTAATGCTTCTCTTTCTTCCTTAGGATGAGCATCGTAAAGCTCTGCGCTGGAAATATGATAAACATTAATGTTGTAGCCTTCATTGTCTAATCTTGGAAGCACCTTAGTAACAAATTCAATCGTAACTCCGCTTTCCTGAAGAATAACTGAACCGTCTAAATGCCTGTCAGGATCCGCTTTTCTCAAAGCATAGACACCTTTTACGGATTCTGTTGCCGGAGCGAGATTCAACTTTTCCCTGTCAATTATAAGTTCATTTGGTCTTGTGACAAACGGTGAAAGTATAGCAGGTCGTTGTTTAAGTCCGGCCACAAGCAAAGGCCATATCTCTCCCGGCTCCCATGGAGTCAGTGTTATGAGTATTCCCGGCGGAAAATTTTCCTGTATCAACTGAAGGCACTGAGGATCAGCATGTGTCGGTCCGTCTTCACCCGTCTTCAAACCGGCGTGGGCATTTATAAGTATCCATGTATTATAATGACCTCCGTAATGCATTATTTTATTTTGTTCACCGATACCATGCAGTCTCGCAGCGGTATGCTCCATTGCTGAAATAAATGCGCCGTATGAGGAGCTCACACCGATATGTTTTCCATACGCAGATAATCCCGCCATCATTCCTCCTATTGCATCTTCACAAATTCCTCCGACAGCAAGTATTCTCGAATCCGGATTATCAACCGCATCAAAAAATCCTTCATGGAAGCCGCTTCCTAACAGGTTGACTGAAGTCGACCCGATCAGATCAGCTGCTACTCCGATTAAGGCACCTTTTGTGATCTTATTTAAATAACCCAGTGAGGATCCAAGAACTCCCCTTAATGTTGTAGTTTGTCCGGGAATAATATTCAGCTCTTCCGGTGTGTGATCACTTGATATCATTCCCATATGATAAATGGAAGCCAGCTCAGGCGGATTCTTTCTTGGGATTCTGTTTTTTTTCAATAAACGCTCTTTGCTTTTCAGAATTGCTTCTGCAAAGAATTCAAATTCATTATCTTTTTCTATGACATTTCTGAATGTAAGCAGTGTATCATAAAAACATTTCTCAATATTTTCCTGTGTCTGCACTTCCGAAAGATGCGGCATCTTTTTGTCAAATGAATTTTCAAACTCTTTGCATGCAGTATAATAACCTTCCGAATTCATCTTATGTCCTGCTCCGTGAGATGCTCTTCCTTCGATTCCGTATTTCCATCCTTTAACTGTCCGGTAAACAATTGCGGTCGGCATTTTATTCTTTAGTGACAAAGCAAATGACTGAGCGGCTGCAATTTTCCCGAAATCTTTTCCGTCGTCAACATATATCACATTAAAGTCATGAAGATAACAAAGCTCCATCGGATTCCACTGAACATAATCGCCCTTGAGTTCTCCGTCCCTGCATACTCTGTTAGAATCAATAGATGCCTGATTGAAATCTATGTGAAGTATGGCATTGTGAATCCGCATTGCAGATGCGGCTGCAAGCGATTCTGCAACTCTCCCCGGAGTCATACCTCCTTCGCCTTCAACTAAATGGATCTTAGGTGCATTCTCACCAAAATAATCCAGTGCACCGAGCGCGAAACCTAATGAAGCCGGAATACCGACTCCGCTAGCGCCTGTTGCAACTCTCACGTGAGGAGTTGCAGGTGTAGGATGGCCGTCGAGAGCTTTTGATCTGAATTTTGTAAACAGAGGGAGATCAGTAACGGGATTTTTCCTGAATCCCAGAAGATCTTCGAGTCTGAGCTGAAGTATTTCTGCCGGAAGTAATTCAGGATGATAAGCTCTTACAACTTCATTCCGCAAAGCCCACATTGCATACAAGCCCAGGGCTTTATGACCCGCTGCATAAATTACAAGATCATTCTCATCGGCAAATGGTTTTGCGATATTAAAATCGAGATGATTATAAATTATAGAAGAAACAAATCTGCCGGAGGAAATAGAGCCACCCGGATGACCGCTGGTCGGAACGAAGTTATAAAGAACAGCACATAAAGTTCTGTACATTGTATCAAGTTTTTCGAATTTCTTTATCACTTTTTCATCTTCGGTTTTCCTTTTGCTCAGAATATCTTTTACTTCGTAGTATTCTCCTCTTCTGTGGGAAAAATTAAGTTTGTGATCCATGTCTTTAATTTTAGTTTTACTATCCATGATATTTATCTTAAAAATTTAAAAAAAAAGTTGTTAGTAGTTTAATTATCAATGATCGCGATGTACAATGTACTGAACATTGCATACTAATCATTGAACATTGATTATTGCACATTGATAATTGATAATTGATCATGACCATGGGTACGGATACATTTTATCTCCTACCGGTACCGAGTCCCTGATTTTCAAGTGATGTGAAAACCAGTCAATTGCCAGCTCTGCAACAACATCAAGCTTTCCGGGTTCATCAAAAAGATGTGAGCTTCCCGGGATAATCTTCATCATCTTTTCAGTCTTAAGTTTGTCATAAGCCATCTTGTTGAGTTTAATTACTTCCGTATCAAGTTCTCCGACGATCAGAAGAACAGGTGACTTGATCTTGCACAAAACGGGCATTGACAAATCCGGTCTTCCTCCGCGGGAAACAACTGCTTTAATAACGCGTGATCCTAAATAGGCAGCTGCATTCAATGCCGAAGCTGCTCCGGTGCTCGCTCCGAAGTATCCAATGTTCAGGTCTTCTGAAATTTTCGATCTGGAAATTTTTACCGTGATGTCTATCAGTCTTTTTGTCAGCAGATCAATATCGAATCTGTTCTGATAAACTAAATCTTCATCAATTGTTAATAAGTCAACTAAAAGAGTTGCAATGTTACATTCATTCATTTTATCCGCTACATAATTATTTCTCAGACTGAACCTGCTGCTTCCGCTGCCATGAGAAAAGATGACAATCTCTTTAGCGTTGTAAGGTATTGCCTGCTCACCATGCAGAATTTTATCACCTATCCTGAACTCCGGGGATTCTTTATAAATAATTTTATTCATAATACACCTCTGCTGTATTTTAGATTTTAATGAAATTTTTCAGAATCAAGCTGTCCACCAAATTCTTTAAACTGTTTTATGTATTTTACTTTCCCTTCTGTTTGCTTTCATTAACAGTTTAATTACTTCATCGTCGCTTACCTGCTCAAAGTTTTCATATACCTGACTGACAGCATAAAAATTATCGGGAATTATAAGGCAGTAAAGAAGCACATCCACATTGGCTTTTATTGTTTCAATAGCATTTTTTGAAGCAACAGGCACGGCAATAATTATTTTGGCAGGTTCGCTTTTCTTTAACAATTGAATTATTGACAGCATCGTATTACCGGTTGCTATTCCGTCGTCAACAATTATCACTGTTTTATTCCTGAATTCGACAGGTTTTCTTCCTGACATAAAAAGCTTATGTTTCATTTCCAGATTCCTTTTCGCTGCTTCTATTTCCTGTATAAGATAATCTTCAGGGATCCCGAAATCATCTCTTATTACAGATCCGAACAGACTTACTGAACCGATTGAAAATTCCCTGCTTAAAGGATGCCCTATTTTTTGAGTCAGCATAATTTCAAGCGGAAGGTTTAATTCCATGGCAATTTCGTATCCCAATGCCACCCCACCTCTGGGAATTGCAAGAATAACCCCCTTTGCATTTTTGTATTTTTTTAACCTTTCGGCAAGAATTTGCGCCGCATGTTTTCTGTCTTTAAACATGATAGTGTATTTTGGTTTACATAAATTAATACCCTGATTCATAATCCGCAACGATTTCAGTCAAGTGATTTAATGATAAAAATCATGTTTTCTTATGATCCAAGTCATACTATTTTAATATTATTTATTTTATCTTAACTTCAGTTAAGAAACCGGATTTCGGGATAATTCTTAACCGTTAATTCAGTTTTTCCAGAAATATAAACAAAGTTAAGGAGGACTCTAAAAAAATGAATGCACTTCAAAAAACAAGTCTCTTTCCATTTACTCCAATGTTCTCGGAGCTATTTGAAAACGACTTCTTCAGCAACAAATTTGCAAGCAATCTTCCAGCTGTTAACATAAAAGAAAATAATACCGAGTTTATAGTAGAGGTTGCTGCACCGGGACTGAAGAAGGATGATTTCAAAATTACCTCCGAGAAAGGAATGATCAACATCAGTGCGGAACATGAAGAAAGAAAGGAGGAAAAAGAAGAAAACTATACCAGGAAAGAATATAATTACAATTCTTTCAGCAGGTCATTCTTCCTTCCTGATGATATCAATGACGAGAACATCAAAGCTAAGTATGAAGACGGGATTTTGAAATTGACGCTGCCGAAAAAGGTTGAAGTCAAAGATGTTCCGAAGAAAAAACTTGTAAATGTTATGTAAGAACTTAAGATTTGATCATTTTGAGTGTAAATTTTTAACAGTCCCAAATCTGTTAAAAGGGGATAGAAATGTGGTATCCTGAGCTGAGGCAAGACAGCTAAGGATAATAATCCCAAAGGCGGGTGTTTAATTAGCCCGCCTTTAATTTATTATGGAGAAGTTATGAAAACATTAGTGGAAAAAAGCATATCCGGTGATATTTAGTTCATAAAGATTGTAAAGTTTGTAAACTTTACAAACTTTACAAACTCATTTTCCATAACTCTCCTTCATCTTATCATGCCTTTCCTCGGCAGTCTTATCCCAGACCGGTACTACGGTTTCAAGAAATACTTTTTTATCTTCTCTAAGCTTATCCATATCAAGTCCTATATACTGCTGTGCTTTTTCCTTTGTGGAAATATCAGGCAACGGTACGGGTGTTTTTATGTTAAGCTTTGTAAGCACTTCAGCCAGCAAAACTCTTGCTTGTTCTGATTTTTCAATTGAATTCCCGAGTATTCTTGCGCATTCAAGCGGAGCATGAAAACTTCCTCCGTGACTTGCAGCTACAAAATCCCATCGCCATTGTGCCTGCCGTATCAAATCCAGTACAGGTTTCATTTGTTCTTCAGTAGCTCCGTTGTCCCAGGCTGCTTTTGCTTCAATATGAGCTTTCACAAGTGACTGTGCTGCTATCTTAGAAAGCTCAAGAACTTTATCCTGCCTGTCTGCAACATTATTAAATAATTTTACTTCCGGTTCACGGTGACACACCTGACAAGCGTTCGCAATATTATTCAGCGGGCTTTGTATGTGATGATCCGTAAATTTTACTCCCCCTGTTGATTTATAAGGCATATGACAGTCTGCACAAGAGAGACCTCTGTCATAATGAACTCCCATTCTGAAAAGTTCGTAGTCCGGATGCTGCGCTTTTAGTATAGGGGTTTTACTCAACTGATGAACAAAGTCAACGTGCTTAATGCTGTCATAATATTTTTCAATATCTTCAGCAGTATAGCCGTCATCCCACGGGAATGTAAGATACTTTTCCTCCTTGCCTTTAAAATAATATTCAACATGACACTGAGCGCAAACAAGTGACCGCATTTCCTGATGTGTTGATTTATTTATGTCTTCGCCTCTTCGCTGAAATGCTTCGATCAGTGCGGGTCTCGTTATACGAAGATTCATTGTCGCCGGGTCATGACAATCCTGGCATCCGATGGCATTAGCAATCTCTCCGCCTAATTCCTTAAATGGAGTTTTATAAAAATTATCTATCCCGATTTTATTCATTACTCTCGGAACATCAGTGCTTTTACATGTATAACAAGTACTTGGCTGCGGCACATCCGTTCTCAGTGTATTTCTTATATCTTTGATTGCATAGTAATGACCTCTGCCCTGATTATAATCTCTTGAAAAAGCGTAACCTGCCCAAAGCACAACTAACTCAGGATATCTTGAAAGCATATCCATTTTTTTTGCACCTCCGTGTTTGCTCGCAAATGTAGTGTCGAGAGTAGATATATAAGTTTCATACTCAAGCGGAAAATTTTCTCCCCAGACTTCGTTGCGCGGTTCCCACTCTTTTATTGGTTTCACATTCTGCAATATCAGATTCGCTTCACTTCTTCTTTCTACAATTGTACTTGCCAGAAGCCCGATAAGGAAGACAATAACAATTGAAACCAGATACAAAAGCCATCCTACCCATGGCTTGGCTGCAACTATATCAGTTAATTTTTTCATATCAGATTATTTTTTATTTAATATTCAATTTTTCATTTATCCATTCCGGAAAGACAGGCTTGGGTCCCGGGACTCTTACATTCGGGAATGACGACAGACTGCTGACTGTACCGTGAGGAGTTTCCTGATGACAAGACCAGCACTTTTTTTCTTCATCGGATTGTTCCGTTTTAAGAAAAGTGTGATCAATCAGATGCGAATGACAGCGTTTGCAATTTTCCTGAACTACATTAATGCCGGCGCTCTTTATTTTTATCACCTGCTCTTCCATGCGCAATGTAAATAGTGTCGAATGTCTTGTACCGTCCATAGCTTTGAAGAAATATGCTCTGAAAAAATTATCCTGAGGAACATGACAGTCGTTACACGTAACACTCTTTCCGTGAGCACTTTGTCTCCATGACGCATACTGAGGATACATCACGTGACAGTTGATGCAGGTCTCTGGTTTGTCCGAAAGGTAAGATGCAGCGTTACCGATGTAAAGCGCAAAAAAAATCAGACCTGTAAGCACACCGCTGATTATGATCACAGGAATTTTCCATTTTTTAGGAGGCTGAGTATACTCAGTAATCTTTTTTAACATTGGCTGATGTAAACATTATGTTTAAAACACTTTGTAATAATGTTAATCTCTTAACCTGTTTTTTATTTGTTCAGTTACTTTTTCCTCTTAATTTACAGTATGTAAAAAAATAATACTATGATTAATTTCATGTTAGCTGAAGTTCTTGTTAAACACACTTTTCTCACTTTTCAATCTGTATCTAACATCCTCCCAGTATCCGTTTCGATTCGGTTTTCTGCCGGGTTCCTTTATCCTTATTCGCTTTAATTATTTCAGGGATCAAAGAGCTTGCTTTTTCTCTGAATCTGTATGTATCAGCATCCTGTCTTGTTTTGATCTCTTCCGGCATCCTGAAATTTATTATTTTATCTTTAAAACCGTCAAGACCTTCCGACAGAATAAATACATTCTCATATCCGAGTTCCGAAGCAATGTAAGCAGCTTTTATCTCAAGTTCTTCATTGTCTGCAATAAAAACATAACTGGCGTTCTTTTCCGAAAATGTTTTTGCTGCATCTTTTCCAAAGAGATTATCTAAATTTAAATTAATTGAATTTGGAAAATTCATCTGGCTGTATTGTTCCTTTTCCCGGAGGTCTATTATAACAAGCTTCTTATCTTCATCTATTATTCTGTATGCAAACTCATCTGCCGTCATTTTAGCGGGGTTAAAAGAATTCATTGTCTCTTTATCTGAAGCCATGTTAGTGATATCAGTCTGCCTTTGAGGTAAAAGAAAAGCTGAAAAGCTAATTAGAATGGTAGCAGCCGCAAGTCCGACATAAAAACGGGTTGGTACAAACTCAGGGTTGGATTTCCCGTTAACTTTTTTTTCAATTAATGTTGTAACAATAAAAGTTGCGACAGCAGCTACGGTCAAAAGGACAGCAAATAATCCTTGCGACATTCCGAGAGAATCAAACACCTGCGGATAACCCCAGAAGCCGGATTTATAATGCTCTTCAAACAAAGGATAACCCTCGGCAAAAATAAAAACTCCGATCAAAGAACCTCCAATGAAGATCATTGCATCAATTTTTCCTATTGCAGCAGCGCAGATGCTTGTACCGGGACAGAAACCTCCGATGACAAATCCCAATCCCATTATCAGACCGCCGGTAATAGCGGGCCATATGTAAGTCGGATTTATGTATATAAGATTAATATCAAGAATTCCGAAATGTCCGAAAGCAATTATACCGATCATTGCAGTCAGACCTGCTGTAAAAAAAACTCTGAGTACAGTGAAGTCATATCCGTAAAAAAGACCGACGAGTTTTTTTGAAGTTGAAAATCCTGCTTGCTCTAATATGAAGCCAAACGCAATTCCGATAAGCAGGGCAACGATCAGGTTTAATTCATTTCCTATAATGTCAGGCACTAATGGAGCCATAATAAATTTTCCTTTCCTTTATATCCAGAGTTTTCTGAAAAAATAAGCGAAGGCATAAGCCCCGCCGAAAATTGCAAGCATTGTGATGAGGCCTCCTGTTGAGAGAACAGCCATTCCGCTGAGAGCTGCGCCGCTTGTACATCCTCGCCCCAGCTGTGATCCGAGTCCGAACAGCAATCCTCCGAAAAGAGCAGCAATGATCCTGATGTTTGATTTAATGCGCGGTGAATGTTCAAGTTTCAGTCCGACTCTGTTTGAGATCAGTCCGGAAGCAAACGCTCCGATCACGACTCCTATCACTTCAAACACCAGCCAGTTCTTCAGAGGGTTTTCTTTATGCTCTTCAAAAAATTCAACATAATAATAAGTATCCGCAGCATGTGACGGAGCAACAGAGCTGACTGCGGCTATCACTCCGCTTTTAAATGCACCGCTTGCACCGAGTCCTCTGCCTGTTATAAAAATTGTTACGAGTAAAAGCAGTCCGAGGAAAAATCCTGCAAGGTAAGGATTCATGTATCCGGTTTTCTTCATATAAAATAAATTTAATTTTGTTCTTTTGTAAATTTAGTTTCTGCCAGTTTAGCATTTTGAACGCTGCCGTCGGTACTATCTTTTTCATCGTCAATCTCTTCATAACCGGTAAGCATTGCTTTCAAGTTGGAAGTAAGAGTTGAGCCGGTAGTCATCAGATAAAGATGGACAATAATAAAAGCGATCAGTAAAAATGCACCGGCAGTATGAATCACGGCTATAGGTTCGAGTGATTCCAACTTCAATCCCACAATGCTGTTCTGCTGAGGATACCTGTAAAACATATACAATATACCTGAGACAACCATCACCGGGATCACTAAGATCTTAAGTCCGAAGTAAACTAATTTCTGAAGCGGATTCAGTTTACTTAAAACAGTTTTCTTCGTCGGATGAGGAGCATTTTTGAATATGCCTATCAGATAATAGTTTATTTCAGCTTTAAAATTTTTTCCTGTGGGAACGTACTGTTTCCATTCTCCGGTAGTCAGGTGCCAGAATATTGCAAACAGTATAAGAATGATAAAAACATAAGATGCTATATTATGGTATTCAACTGCATTCTGATATCCGAAGAAACTAATGGAGCCGTGTATTTCAAATCCTGTTGCAGCAAGGAAAAAAATCAAAAGCGCTTGAGTCCAGTGCCAGAATCTTTCGAACGCTTTGTATATGTAAACACTTTTTTTCATGGCTGTTTATTTTGTTTCTTCTTTATTTACTTTCTTCTTTCTGCGTGAACTTCTTAATCTCATGACACTGTGCAAAGCAATTCCTACTATTGAAATTATAATAATCCCTGTGCCGCCTTTTTCTACAAGCGGATTGTAATCCCTGCCCGGCATGTAAAAATCTTTGAGTTCTTTTAACTTGCCGTCATATCTCGTATGGCATTGTATGCATTGCAGTGATTTATCAGCCGGAGAAACCATGTGATTGACAGGCCAGTACATTTCGGTTTTTATAAAAGACACGTCTCCGCTAAATGGCAGATTTACATCTTTCATGCCGATTTCAGAAGCTCTGACCCAGTCAAAATCTTTCCAGTAAGCGCCTTCTCCTTTTTGATCCGAGAAAAGCTTCGGCTGTATAAGCATTTTGGTCTCTTTATCATAAGGCTGTACAGCTCTGTGTATTTTTACAGGAATAATTTTTGATACTTTTTCTTTGTATGAACCGTTAAGTGTATTCAGGACAAGTGGTTTTGATGTATCCGTGACTGTGTCACCGAGAAGATAATGATCGGCAGTTCCGTTGAACCAGACATATTCAGGAGACAGATTTTTTCCCCATTTGAAAGATCCCTTTATTGAAAGATATGTGTGATTTCCAAACTCATCATCTTCTTCTACAAGCTTACCATTATCAAGTCTGCCTGATGTTGACCAGTCCCATTCTGTTTTAGTCGAATTTACTTTTGCATAAACGGGAATATGACAGGTTTGACATGCAACTTTTACGGTATGCTCGTTTAAAATTTCTTCAGTATGCGGGGTCTCTGAGTGACATTGTTCGCACGTGGATCTGTCCCTGTTCATTGAAGAAAGTGAATAAATCTTTCCGAGCATCTTATGACTTTCAGTAACATGGCAATCCGAACACTGCATATCTGCACCATCTGTACCCATGTGAACATCAACTTCCTTTGTTGTATTAAACATAGATTTTTCAAGATCCCCGTGTTTTACATTATTCCCACCTCCTCCGAAGAAATGGCATACGCCGCAGTTTGACCGTGTAGGCTTACCGACACTTCTTGCAATATTACCGAGATCAATATTAGGATCAGGAAAACCTCCGAGTTCATTTCCTTTTACATAAGTATCGGAATTATCATGACAGATGAGACAATCAATATTAGTAGAATCAGTGTAGCCCTTCATTTTATCCGTCACTCCGTATCCAATGTGACATTTTGCGCAGCTTTTTTCATTGCCTTCCACACCGATGCAAAAATTATTGATTGCATTTTTTTTCCCGATATAAACTATACCCCGGTTTTTAATATACTCCTCACGTTCCCAGTTCCAGTGATTTGACTGCATCACCTGTTTATGCGCCTCAGTATGGCATGTAATGCAGGCTTTAGTAACTTCCTGTGCTGTCATAAAATTCTTTTGAAGTGATTCTAACTTAGAATGGTCAGTTGTAGGTTTATTTTTTTCCCCGACTTTTGTCTTCAGGTCACTTAATTTTTCAGATTCGATATCTCCGGGTTTTATAAGGTATACCGTTCCTAGGATCAGGCTGAATAAGATTAATAGAGATAAAATTATTTTTCTCATTTTATAAAGATCAGATAATTTATTTTAGTTAGTAAATATTCCCTGCAGAAAATACTAATCTTGAATTTATTTTTGAGCAATATCAAATTAGACATAGTGTATATAAGATTAAAGTTATTACAAAATAAAGATCACGATTTATTAATATCAAATCCTGACATTTCTTTTAATCAGCTTATAAAACTCCACCCATATCACACCTCCAAATGCTGCAGCCAAACACAGTATTAAATCTTTTACTCTGAGTGCTTCGAACTGAAAAATACTCTGAAACGGTTCTAAGTAAACTGATAAGAAAAGTACTATTAAGGATATTGTAAGAATGACAGGTATCATAGGATTCCTGTAGCGGATTGTTGTGAAGATTGAATGATAAAATGACCTGTTTACAAGTGTCAGGAAAAGATTACTGAATATGAGAGTTACATAAATAATTGTTCTCACTTCTGTCTGGCTGCTTCCGTTCATCATATAAAAGTAACCAAGTCCGAGACTTGCAAGTGCAATCATTAATCCCTGAACAATACTCAGCGATAATTCATGGAATGAAAAAAATGATGTACTCATCTTTCGCGGTTCCTTAAGCATTGAATCTTTCTCTATTGGCTCATTTTCAAAAACAATTGAGCAGGTAGGTCCCATTATAAGTTCAAGGAAAATGACATGAACCGGTGTAAAGAAATCCGTGAATTTCCAGAACAATAATAACGGCATTGTGACTATAGAAATAATCGGAATGTGAATTGAAATAATATAGCGTATAGCCTTCTTTAAGTTTTCATAAATACGCCTTCCGTGCGCAACTGCATCAACCATTCTCGAGAGGTCATCATCCATCAGAATAAGTGCAGCAGCTCTTTTTGCAATCTCGCTTCCGCGCATTCCCATTGCAATCCCTATGTGTGAAGATTTCAGAGCAGGTCCGTCATTCACACCATCACCTGTCATTGCAACAACTTCACTGTTTGATTTAAGAGCTTCGATTACTTTAAGCTTTGCATCGGGAAACATGCGGGCATATATATTCACTTCATTCACTTTTTCTTTAAGAAGGCTCTTATCCATATCCATTACTTCTTTTCCATTCAATACTACCTTATTGTTCTTAAGGTCTACCTGATCGGATATCGCGATTGCAGTTTCAGAGTAATCACCGGTGATCATTTTAACCTTTATGCCTGCTTTGTAAAAACTATTTAGAATTTCCTTTATGTTTTTCTTAGGCGGGTCATAAAAAGCGATCAGTCCTAAAAATTCAAACTCAAATTCATGCTGAGATGACGGAAGCTTGTTTATGTCACTGTTTGATCTTGCAACAGCAAGTACACGGAATCCTTTTGAAGCAAATGAAATATTTGTTTTCTCTATCTTCCTTTTCTGTTCATTAGATAAATTAGATTGATTAACTATGCCTTCAACACTTCCTTTGCATGCAATTATATGTCTGGTTGTTTTATTACTGAATACATGAGTCATAATCGGAGGTGATCCTCCCAGCGGATATTCGTGAATGAAATCAAATTCTGTCCTTTTATCTTCATCCGCAACTTTGGAATAAACTACATGTATTGCTTTCTCCATAGCGTCAAAAGGAACTATTTCCGAAGCCCACATGGCAAATTCAAGAACTGTATTAAAACTAAACGGGACTTTTGTATAATCATAAATTTTATCATTCGAAAAATCATAAATGGCTGACAGTTCCATTTCATTTTCTGTAAGCGTTCCTGTTTTATCAGTGCAGATTACGGAAGCTGCTCCAAGTGTTTCTACAGCAGACGGACTCTGAACTATTACTTTCTTTTTATATAAATGGTAAGCTCCGAGAGCCATGAAAGTGCTGAATGCAACAGGGATCTCTTCAGGTAATACTGACATAGCCAAAGTAAGTCCGTGAAGTAGACTATGTAAAATGTCGTTAGAGATGTAGTAATTTATCAACCAGACAATTACAAAAGCAATTGTCCCGGCAATTACCATGAGCCGGACAAAATGTTTTATCTGAATTTGCAGCGGAGTTTTGGTAACTTCAATTTCCTGAAGAGCCTTACCTATTTTTCCCAGTTCAGTTTGATTTCCGAGTGCAGAAACTCTTGCAGTGCAGGAGCCTGTGTTGACAACAGTCCCCTGAAAAATTCTATTATCCGGTTCCTGATTTCCTTTGACTATGGGCAGTGATTCCCCGGTGAGAATGCTTTCATTTACAGAAAAATCGTGAGCTTCAAGGATCAATGCGTCAGCCGGTATAATTTTCCCGTCCTCGGCAAAAATTAAATCATTCATCACAATTTCTTCTGATGCGATTTCTGATGTCTTGCCATTGCGTATTACTTTCGCTTTGGGACTCGCTAATTTTCTCAAAGCATCAATTGCATTCCGGCTTTTGTTTTCCTGGTATAATGAAATCCCTGAAACGAAAGCTAATGCGGCGATCATAATCAAACTTTCCTGAAACTCTCCGAGAATTGTATATATAATTGCTGTACAGACAAGAATTATAAACAACGGTTCGGTTATTACATCTTTTAAAACTTTCCAGTATTTGTTTTGTTTTTCAAGTGTTTCAACATTTCTGCCGAATTGTTTCCTGCTTAATTCGACTTCTTTGTCAGTGAGTCCTTCAAAAGTATCAGATATCATTTTGTTTTTACTATAGCTTAAAAATTAATTACACTTGCAGACACAAATTAACAATTATACAATTCTTGTAAAATTCGAAACTGCCTGATTAAAAGCCTCTTTATACAAAAATACTCAACATAAATAATTAAACTATGATGAATATCATAAAATAATATGATTTGTATCATTGCCTGTTAAGGGTAGTTTTGCATAAATTTGTACTGTAATGGATAGCTTTAATTTCAGTATGAATAAAAACGATACTTCGGCTTGTTTTGGATTGAGTAAGATTGAAGAATTAAATCTAAGTGAATATTTAAATAAATAATTAAATAATAAAGGAATGAAAATGAATAAGATAATAGTCCCAATAGATTTTTCGAAATGCTCTGTTGACGCTTTGAAATTCGCCGCCGTGATTGCAAAAAAAGTGAACGGCAAAATACATATGATAAATGTGATACAGAGGTCTCATGTATTTATTCCCGGTTCGGATCCGCCTGTAATCCCTACCGTGACTCAAAATTTTGAGTACAAGTTTTATGAAAATTTGAAAAAGGAAGTAACGGAAAAATTTCTGAAACTTCAAAAAGCACTGTATTTAAAGAATATTGAAGTTGATTTTAAGATTGTGATTAGCTTTAATGTTTATGAGGCGATTTGTGAATATGCAAAAGCAAAAAAAGCAGCTTTAATAATAATTGGTTCACGCGGATTAAACGGTATTAAAGAAATTCTGATCGGAAGTAATGCTCAGCGAGTGGCTGCATTTTCAAAAGTCTCCGTGCTGGTTACTCCATACAGCATAGAAAAAATCAAAACAATTGTGTTTGCCTCAGACTTCAGTGAGGAATCATATGATGTTTTTCCTGCAGTTAAGAAGTTCGCTAATCTGTTTGAAGCGGAGATCCATCTGCTGAAAGTAAATACACACAACGACTTCAGAATTACAAGCGATAACATGGAATTAATTAAAGCGTTCATGAAAAAATTCGGGAAAGAATATAAAGTAAGCATTTATGATTCTAATTCTAAGGAAGACGGGATACTCAAGTATTCAGAAAGTGTTAAAGCTGACGTGATCGCAATTGGTCATCACGGCAGAACAGGCATATCACGCTTTTTCAGAGGAGACATCTCCGGCGGAATTACCAGACTTACTACCAGGCCGGTTCTCTTAATTAATTTTCAAAAGAAAAGTTAAATATGATTTGAATTAATTCAGTTCACTGATTTTTATTTCCACCCAACGGAAATTTTCAAAAAAACCCTCTTCAATACTACGTTTGGAAAAATTCTTATTCGAATAATTGTATACAAAATAATTAGTTTTGAATAAACGCTCAGAGCACTTTTAAATTTGTACTAATTAGTAAAAAAATTATTTAAAAAATATTTAATAATAAAAATGAAAAATCTGAATAAATTAATTGCAATACTTTTTATAGGTTTAGCTTCACTAAGTTATTCCCAGCAGCCTGACGACTGGGAATGGATGAATCCAAAACCTCAGGGAAATTCCTTAAATGGAATTGATTTTGTAAACAATAACGTTGGCTACGCTGCCGGAGCGTTTGGTACAATGTTGAAGACTGTTGATAATGGCGTAAGCTGGACAAAACTAAATGCAGGAACTTCATTACCTTTTTACAGCATAGATTTCATAAGTGAAAACACAGGTTATGCAGGCGGGGTTAAGCAGACACTAAAAAAAACTATTGATGGCGGTATCAACTGGACAGACATTCATCTTCCGGTTGAAGGACAGTTTGATTCACTCTATTATATACTGGACATAAATTTCATAAATGAAAATACAGGATATGTGCTTGGATTTTTCCAACTGGAATCTAAAATTTGGAAAACTACAAATGCCGGTATTAATTGGACGACTCAGACAACAGCCGGTGCAAATTATTTAAACAACTTATATTTCCTTGATGAGAATAACGGCTTCGGCTCCGGTGGTTCATTCGGAGGAGAAATTATTAAAACAACTAACGGAGGTCAGACATGGCAGTTGGTTTATAATGATAATTATGCAATACACAGCATGGCATTTCTTACTTCATCTACAGGATTTGTAGGCTGTGAACAGGGAAGGGTTTATAAAACAACAGACGGGGGATATACATGGAACTTTGCGTGGTCTGACGGCGGGATTGATATTACCTCTTTAAATTTCTTAGATGCAAATACCGGATTTGGATTCGGAACCGGCTCAGTTTATGTCAAAACAACAGACGGTGGAAATTACTGGTATGAGAGTATGCCGGTAGGCAGCAGCATGAGCAGCCAGTATCTGACTTCCGCCGTTACTCCCAACGGTACAATTCATGCTGCAGGATCTTATGGCGCAATGGTGAGGTCCACCAACGGAGGAAATAATTTTACTTATGAAGCTTCAGTAACAGACGGAGATGTATCGGATATTATGTTTATAAATACAACCACCGGTTATGCAGTTACTGGGTTTAGTCATGGGGATATTCTTAAAACAACTGATGCAGGAGAATCCTGGATTTCTCAGGTCAGCTCCTATACGCTTTCCATTTACGGAATGTCATTTACAAGTGATGAAACAGGTTATCTCGCCGGCAGTCTTACTATTTATAAAACAACTAACGGCGGTACAAACTGGCAGAAAATTTATAACAGCACTACTAATGAAATTTTTACTGATGTATTTTTTACAAATGCAAATACCGGCTATGCTATAGGTTCATACGGAAGACAGCTTAAAACTACTAATGCGGGAGTAAGCTGGATCTCTTCAACTATTCCTAATCCCGGGACAATCTTAAGTTCAGTCTTTTTTGTAAATGAAAAAACCGGCTATGCTGTCGGGGACAATAATGCGGCAGTAAGAACTACTAATGCCGGGGTTAACTGGACTTCAATGTCGGTCGCATCTCCTTTCATTAATTTAGAAGATGTTTTTTTCACTGACATTAACAACGGATATATTTCTTCAGTGACTGGCATTTACAGAACTACAAACGGCGGTAATTCGTGGTTTGAATTACCGACACCGGACGGAGGTTATGCGAAAGTCCAGTTCAGAGGAAACTTCGGTTATGCAATCGCAGGCAGCGGAATGATAATTAAATCCACAGATGCCGGTGAAAGCTGGATAGAGCAGCCTACAATTACCGATAACGGACTGTCCGCTCTTTATTTTAATTCTGATAATCAAGTGTACGCAGGCGGATTGTTAGGTACATTAATAAAAACAACTCCGACTGAACTCAGGAATTTTACTTCAGTTAATTTAACTGTTTTCATTGAGGGTTTATACAGGTCCGCTTTGAATACACAGATCAGTGATACAATAAAAGTTTATCTCAGAAATGCAGCTTCACCATATGCGCTTGTTGATTCTTCTTCCGCTGTAATGCAGACAAACGGCAGCTCGGTTTTGAACTTCACCGGTGTACCTGCCGGACAATACTATATAGTAGTTAAAC
>CAYNTN010000093.1:4323-18963 GCA_964399995.1 uncultured Ignavibacteriaceae bacterium | reverse complement strand
TAATTAGTAATTAGTAATTAGTAATTAGTAATTAGTAATTAGTAATTAGTAATTTGTAATTAGTAATTGACATTAATTAAAAGCTTCCAGCTGCTCGGCAGTATTTATCCCGCTGATCTCTAACGGATCTTTCACAGGAAATGCCCCTATCTTTTTCCCGATGCCCTTAAAATATTTAAAGACATCGGTAAGATAGTACTCACCTTGCGCATTGTCTGTCTTAAGAGTTTTCAAAGCCTCGAACAAGATTTTACTGTTTATGATGTAAATTCCCGAATTGATTTCGCGGCATTTCCTTTCATCCTCACTGCAATCCTTTTCTTCACGTATATCATAAAAGTTACCATTATCATCTCTCAGGACTCTTCCGTATCCGGTAGGATCGTCAAACATAGATGAAATCAGGCTTGCATCAAAATTATTTTCATTGTGATACTTCAGGAAAGAAGCAACAGTATTGTATTTCAGCATAGGAACATCTCCGGAAAGAATCAGAACATCTCCGTCAAAATTTTCAAGTTGAGCTTTAGTTTGCATAACTGCGTGGCCGGTTCCAAGCTGTTCATCCTGATGAGCGAATCTGATCTTACTGATGCTTTCCGGAAACTGCATTTTAAGAAAATCAATTACAGATTGTTTCTGATGACCTACAATTGGTATGATCAATTTGGAATTTATTTTTTCCGAAAGCTCAACGACATACTGTATCAAAGGCTTTCCCTTCAGTTCGTGCATCACTTTTGATTTATGAGGATTTTTCATGCGCTTTCCTTTACCGGCAGCCATGATTACTGTTGCAAGGTTTTTATTCATTGAATTTTAAAAACAGAAAAGTTGAATTATGATGCTGAAGTTTTTTTCTTTTGAAATATTACATTGTCAATTAATCGTGTACTGCCGGTTTTTGCAGCAAGTGAAATAAGTATCTCACCTTCATAATCATTTAAACTGCTGATTTCATTCAGTAAAATGTTATCCGTAATTTCATAGTACTGCAGTGCGAATCCCGGCGCTTTCTCCTTTAATATTACCGATACATGTTTTCTGATTTCATCTGCATTGTTAACTTTTTCATCCAAAATCAATTTTTTACCTTCATTTAAAATAAAATACAAAACAGAGGCTTTGTTTCTTTCATCTTCACTGAGATAAGTATTCCGCGAACTCATCGCCAGCCCGTTGTCTTCACGCATTGTATCACAGATAATAACTTCAGTATCTATATTCAGATCTTCAATCATTTTTTTTATGATTACATTCTGCTGTGCATCTTTTTGGCCAAGATAAATTCGTTGAGGCTTAACGGCATTTAACAGTTTCATCACTACCGTCGCAACACCATCAAAATGCCCGGGGCGGAATTTTCCTTCAAGCTTTTCAGAAATTTCAGTAACAGAAATTCTGGTAAAATTATTTTTCCTGTACATCTCATCTGTTTCCGGAGTAAATATATAATCAACCCCGGCTTTTTCACAAATATGATAGTCCCTTGCAAAATCTCTCGGATACTTTTCAAAGTCTTCACCTTTACCAAACTGTGTAGGATTTACAAAAATACTTACGACGGCAATTTCATTTTCATCCTTGGCTTTCAGCATCAGGGAGACATGTCCTTTATGCAGATATCCCATTGTCGGAATTAGAGCGACTTTCTTACCGGTGCATTTGTAATAATCCGAAATATCCTGAATTGCAGAAATTTCTTTTATTACCTTCATTAATTTTTTATAAGATTAAGAATCTGGGTAAGCCGCTCCTTTAAATCTTTGCGGCTGACAATGAAGTCGATAAAACCATGTTCGAGAAGGAACTCAGCTCTCTGAAATCCATCCGGAAGGTCTTTACCGGTTGCCTGCTTCACTACTCTTGGTCCAGCAAATGCAATCAAAGCTTTTGGCTCTGCGATGTTAAAATCACCAAGCATTGAAAAAGATGCTGTTGTTCCGCCTGTTGTTGGATTTGTCAGAATTGAAATATATGGAATTTTTTCCTGATCAAGCTTTGCCAGTTTTGAACTGGTTTTGGCAAGCTGCATGAGCGAAATTGCCCCTTCCATCATTCTTGCTCCGCCGCTTGAGGAAATGATAATTAAAGGATTTTTTGTCTTAATTGACCTGTCTATTGCCCTGCTTATTTTTTCACCTACTACACTTCCCATACTTCCTCCTATAAATCCGAAATCCATACAGCCTATGACTACATCAATGTCATTAATTTTTCCGGTACCTGTTCTGATTGCATCAAATAAATTTGTGCCTTTAATTGTTTCTTCAAGGCGGGTTTTATATGGCTTTGTATCTTCAAAATCTAAAGGATCAATTGAACGTATTTTTTTATCCGTCTCCTTGAATGTACCTTCGTCTAAGAGGAGATTAAAGTATTCTTCACTTCCTATCCTGAAATGATGCGAACACTTTGTGCAAAGATAATGGTTTGATTCCCATTGCTTCCTGTGTAACATTTCTCCGCATTCAGGACATTTTATCCATGTTCCGTCAGGAACATCTTTTCTCTCGGTTGCAGTTGCTATGTTCTCTTTTGATCTCTTAAACCAGGCCATAAATTTAATTGTGTTTGAAAAATACTCAAGATTACCCCTAAAATAAAATCAAAATTCCGGTAGTTCTTAAATTACAGAACAGGAAAAAAATCTTTCATATAGAATGGCTCTGAATTTCTGTAATCACTGAAAATATTTTTCCTGATATAATCTTGTGTTATTTTATTTTGCGCTTCCAAACTTGAAAAACCGGAAACATCTTTAATCTTTTTGATATAACCTCTTTCAAAAAACGGTCCCCATTCATTTACGACGAATGTGAAATCCCCCTTCATAATATTCTCAAGAACATCAGTCTCATAACCGGATATTCTGTTCAGGTTTTCATGCTCTGCTTTGTATCTGCTGTAATAAAACTCCCGTGTTTTTGTATTGGAAAATATAAGCGGGACAATCTCTTTTTCACCAGCTCCTGAAATATTTAATCTATACTTAACAGCTATAATATCCAATGAAGAGATCTCAATTAATTTACACTTTAAAGCAAAACAAATTCCCTTTGCTATCGCTGATCCAATCCGCAATCCGGTAAACGACCCGGGACCATTTGACAAACTTACATATTCAATTTCTTTAAGGTTAATTTTATTTTCGTCAAAAGATTTCTTTATAAAATATGTCAGCGTATCTGCATTATTATCCGGTTCCAGTTCTCTTTTAATATAAAACGATTCCGATCTTTTATCAATAAAACCAAACTCAATCTTTTTCGATGAACAGTCAATTAATAATACACCCATTTCAATTATCAATTATCAATTATCAATTATCAATTATCAATTATCAATGTTCAATGAAATGAACAATTTAATTATTTGTAATTTGTAATTTGTAATTTGTAATTGTTCTTTCGTTTTCATTTTCACCGTATTCAAAAAATACTTTGTTCAGATTTCCTTTAAAATATTCATCTGCAAGTTCTGCCCATTCAATCAGACATATTGAACTGTCATTTACATAGCTGTCAATTCCAATTTCTTTAAACTCGCTTATATTCTTAAGCCTGTATAAATCAAAGTGATTTATGCTGACATGATTTCCCGTTTGATTAAATCCTTTGTATTCATTTACTATTATGTAGGACGGGCTGTTTACCAAATCCTTAACATTGAAATATTTGCAGATGCCTTTTACAAACTGAGTCTTTCCCGATCCAAGATTACCAAACAATCCGACAATATCATTTGGTTTAAGTTTTTTTGCAAATTCAAAGCCGCATGAAATTGTATCCTCACAAGAATTGGACATGAATTTCATTTCTTCTGCCAAGCTGCGTACTATGATATTATTTGGGATCTAAAGAAATTACAGGCAAAATCATTTCATCCATGGAAATTCCTCCGTGCTGAAAAGTATCGTTATATTTATCCAGATATTTATGGTAGTCGGTCGGATACACAAAATAAAAATCTTCTTTCGCAATAATATAATTTACCACGCCGTTTCTCCTTGGCAACTTATATTCAGCCGGATTCCTGACAAATATCGCATGTCTTGAATCAGCTTTTACATTTCGTCCGCATTTATATCTTAAATTAGTCGAAGTCTCCCTGTCTCCCATTGCCTTTACACCATGCAGACATCTGATGCTTCCGTGATCAGTTGTGATAATAATCTTTACATCTTTTCGCGTCGAAAGCTGCCTCAGCATTCCGAAAAAGGAAGAATGCTCAAACCACGATTCTGTCAGCGAACGGTAAGCTGATTCATCCGGAGCAATTTCCTTTAATATCGGATTATCACTCCTCGAATGTGCTATCATGTCCACAAAATTTATAACTATAGCATTTAAATGATTCTGTGTATATGACATGATCTTGCTTTCTATTCCCCGCCCGAAATTAGAATCCATTATCTTTGTATATTTCACTTCGTTTCTTAATTTGATCCGTCTTCTCTCAAGAAGCTTAATCAAAAATTCTTTTTCATAATTATTCTTGCTGTTCTCGTCATCGTCATTTTTCTTCCAGAGCTCGGGGTAGTGCTGCTCAATTTCAGAGGGAAAGAGTCCCGAGAAAATGGCATTTCTGCTGTATGGAGTCGCAGTCGGTAATATTGAATAATGATAATCCCTGTTCATTTTAAAATATTCATGAAGATATTTTTCCATCACCATCCACTGATCCATCCTCATGCAGTCAATCACGAACAAAAATACCGATTTGTCGCTGCTCAGTTCGGGAATTACAAACTTATCCACGATTTCGTTTGAAAGAACAGGTCTGTCTGTTTTTGAATTAACCCAGTTTAAATAATTTTTCTCCACATATTTTGAAAACTCGGTATTGCAGTCTCTCTTTTGTGTGAGTATTGTTTCCTTTAATCCAAGATCAGGATGTTCATCCAGTTCAATTTCCCACTGAGTCATCTTCATGTGAATGTCGATCCATTCTTCCCATGAAGGACTCTCCAGCATTGCCATTGAAATTTTATTGAACTCCTGAATATAATCTTTTGATACCTGGGTTCCTTTTAATTTCTTTGACTCAAGCATTTTTTTGCAGACTAGTAAAAGCTGTGTTGGATTTACAGGTTTGATAAGATAATCCGATATTTTATTACCGATTGCGTCTTCCATAAGACTTTCGGTCTCATTTTTAGTTACCATCACAACCGGTAAAGTCGGTTTCAGATCTTTTATCTCAAGAAGTGTCTGCAGTCCTCCCATTCCTGTCATCATCTCATCAAGAAATACAAGATCGAAATCATTATCTTTAATTAAGTTAACTCCGTCTTCACCATTTGTCGCTTCCTTTACATTGTAACCCTTTTGTTTGAGGAACATAATATTGGATTTGAGTGATTCTATCTCATCATCCACCCAAAGAATATTATTCTTTTCCTTAAATCCGTTGAGTATATCTGAATTACTTTGCGTTTTAGTTTGCATTTTCGTTTCCTTTCGTTTTTACTCCTTTATAAAAATAGAAAAAGTAAAATGTCAGTCATGCTTTCTTTATTTATCTGTTTTTTGAATTCTGTTTGAATTTAGCTATTTAATAAAACTATTGAAAGTCATTCAATAGTTTAATTACTTGTTTTTTTTTTGTTTTTGTGATTTTTTGTAAGCTGAACTTAGATATACCGAAGTAGAGAAAGTTTAATAGGTAAGAATTTTAGTTTTAGAATTCCGATGTGTATACTCGATATGTTATAAAAAGTTATCGCAGCGAATGGCAAAGGAATTTTCCTTCTAAAACCAAATGCTATTATGACCAAAAATACCAAAAATATGAAGACAAATTATTTATTTGAAACTAAGATGGATTTTCTTCATTCTTCATTCTTCATTCTTCATTCTTCATTCTTCATTATTCATTATTCATTATTGAACCGGTAATCTAAACACAAACTCACTCCCTTTTCCGTATTCACTCCTGGCATATATTTCGCCCTTATGAGCATCAATAAATTCCTTCGCTATTGCAAGTCCGAGTCCAACTCCTTTGTACTGGTTTTCAAGGTTTGTTTTATTTACCTGCACGAACTTCTTAAATATCTTATCAATGTACTCCGGCTTAATTCCGACTCCGTTATCTTTTATTGAAAATTTAATAAAATCTTTCTCTCTGCTGATCATGAATTTTATCTCTCCACCCTGTGTCGAATACCTCACTGCATTATTCAATAAATTAATTATTACCCAGGCAATTTTATTTACGTCAAGTTTTAATTTCGGTAAACCTTTTTCAACATTCAGCTCAAATTTAATTTTATTCTGCTCGAACTGCATCAGCATTGGAGTCACTGCCGCATCTGTCAGTTCGTCAACGGACACTTCCTGATATCTGTAAATCTCTCCGCCGGCTTCTAACTTTGAAAGATTTAGCAGCTCGTTCACCATTTTAAGCAAACGCTTAACTTCATCTTTCATAGCAGTGGATATTTTCTTCTGTTCAGTGTTTAGATCACCGACCCTCGGATCCTGCAGCAATCTTAGACTCATGTTCATAGCCGCAAGCGGGGTCTTCAGTTCGTGTGATACTGTTGCTATGAATCCGCTTTTAATTTCATCTAACTCTTTAAATCCGGTTACATTTTTTAAAACAATAATTGTTCCAATGGTTTTCCCGCTAACATCAGTAATGTCCGTGTAATCTTTCAAAAAAAACTCTTCCTTATCTTTAAATGCAATTCTAAGATAGTTATCCTTGCTTTCGTTATTTTCAATCGTCTTCCGGTCTCTGCCTGCTAAAATTTTTTTTAGCAGATTATTCTTTTCAGCGACTTCATATACATTCTTCCCGGTAAGGTCAGTATTCAGAGCTCCAAGCAGCTCCGAGCTTACTCTGTTGACCAGTATAATTTCATCATTTTCATCGAGCACTATGACAGCATCATGCATATTCTCAACAATCACTTCTGCTCTTTTCTTTTCCATTATCAGCTTATTTACATTCGATCTTTCGTATTCGCTCAGTTTCTCGGCCATCTTATTGAATGACAATGCGAGCGCGCCGATTTCATTATCCGATTTTACTTCGATTCTCTCTGAATACTTTTTCTCGGATATTGCCTCGACTTTCCTTGTCAGCTCTGATATAGGCTGAATTATTGTAGAAGGTGCTTTTATAATTATTATTAAAACCAACAAAATCGAAATTCCCGATACAATTAACATGTAAATCTCAGTGTCTTTTGAAATCTCCTTTGCAGCATTATTTTTCTTAAGCATTGCATTCTCGTTTAATTTCAAAAGCTCATAGCATTTTGATTTTACTTTTCTGTAATCCGGAATCAGCTCATTCAGGTATTTGTAATCGGAAATCTCAGGGTCTATAGTTTCAATCTTGGATATATATGTTTCAAACTTATTCCGTAAATCTTTTAAAATATGCGCTTCACCCTGCTCGGTAATGTTACTCTCGCATTTTATGAGATTCTTTTCAAATATTTCTTTTGCAGTCTTGTATTCACTTCGGGCTGTCATGTCTTCAATTTTCTTTTTGGATAAAAGTATTGCCTGGGAATTGTCAATTATATCTAAATTGTCAATCATAATGTTTGCCGATTCTATTGAAAGGTAATTGTCCTTTAATATCTCCTCTGATGCACTGTTTAATCTTTCCATTAAAAATATACTGAACACGTTAAGAGCAATAATGACTGCTCCCAGTAAAATGTATCCCCATAATAAAAGCGTTTTTAATTTCATTTCTGTCTATGTAATAATTTCAAGATCGCAGTCAACTTCTTCAAGCGCGTCGATCAGTTTATTAACTATATTGCCTCTTAATATCCTCTTTACAGAAAGTGATTTGTCAGGTCTTCCGACAACAATCTTTGTGATTTCTTTCTCCTGCCGGTATTTCAATATTCCGTCCAGTATCGTGTCTGCTTTTATTTTTTCAGAAACAGCGCCCAGCTCGGTTGCCATTTTAAAGTTATTAATCAAATGTCTCTGTAATGCCAGATCAAGATTCTCAAAAATACTGCCGGGAGTTTCTACATACAATACATACCAATAAGAATCCAGCCTGTCTGCCATTCTGTAGCTCTGTCTGATTATCTTTTCATTCTTCTTATAATTATCGCCTATACAAACAAGTATACGCTCGGTTTCATAACGTTCGGATTTTGGAATTTCATATACAATCTGCTTTTCCACCTGATCTGCAACTTCCCTCAATGCAATCTCACGAAGCTGTAGAAGATTTTCCTTCCTGAAAAAATTGTTCAGCGCAGATTCTATTTTATCTTTCTGATAAATTTTACCGGATCGCAGACGGTTAATAAGCTCATCGGCTGTTAAATCTATGTTAACAACCTCATCTGCAAGCGCAATGATTCTGTCAGGAACAGTTTCCTTTAACTCAATTCCCGTGATTTCCTGAATAATTTTATTCAGGCTCTCAATGTGCTGAATGTTTAATGCGCTGATTACATTAATTCCGTGGTATAATAGTTCTTCTGCATCCTGATACCTCTTCTCATGCCGGCTACCCGGAGCATTTGTATGAGCGAGCTCGTCAACTATCGCGACTTCAGGGCGCAATTTTAAAACCTTGTCTATGTCAAACTCCTCAAGTTCCTTTCCTTTATAATAAATTATCTTTCTCGGAATTACCGGTAATCCTTCTAAAAGCTTTTCCGTCTCCTCTCTGCCATGAGTTTCGATATAGCCAATCAGAACATCAATTCTGTTATTCAGAAGTTCATGAGCTTCCATCAGCATACGGTAAGATTTTCCCACGCCTGCAGCGAGACCTATATAGATTTTAAATTTCCCGTTACGCGACTTCTTAATTAAGTTAAGAAATTTTTCGGCATCAGGATTTATTTTCCTTTCTTCAGTCATAAAATTTTATTCCGGAAGATAAAATAGCCAAGACTGCCGTAAATAATAATTCTCAAATTTATTTTCACCCATACAGTCTTTTCAATTTAAATTAACTCCGCTTGTGAGAATAAATTCCCATCTGTAATCCCTCGGACTATTTGCTGTATTGAAATATGCAAATCATCAGGTGTCTTCAGATATCTTGTCTCTACACGAATATATACATTATCAACCGGTCTATGCTCAACTCCAAGTGAAATTCCGCTTGACTGAAGCCCAACCATAGAAGAATCAGTATTCATAAATGTGCCAGACATAATTCCATTTTCATCCTGATAGGTTTCTCCTCTAAGCATTACAGAAAACTTAGGAGATATTTTATATCTGAACGACAATAAACCGCTGTACATATTTGCAGAGTTCAAGGAATCCGAGAGATCTGATTTTTGCTGAACACAAAAATCAGCACCTAACAGTATTTCAAACTTTTTCCCGGTTGAATACTTTACAACAAGATTATTAAAAAATCTTGTCTTCCCCGCAGTTCCTGAAGGCTGTTCATTTCCAATGATATTGTTGTAGATGAATTCTAAATTCGACTGCGGCTTTATTCCCAACTGCATCGCACCGGAAAGATTTTTATTGTTATCGGCAAAGACATTATAACCATTCAATAAATAAGCCGATCCGTAAACTTTATCAGAAAACGTATAAGATGCTTTGATGCCGCTCTGGTAAAACGGTTCATAGTATGATGTAAGTGCAAGGGAACCAAAATAATTATTTATCGGGATTATTCCTTCGGCACCTATATGAGTTAGAAAATACCCAATATCTATCCAGAAGTTTTTTGCCGGCTGAAATCCAACATTTGCTTCCTGTATATATTGAAGAAATTGATTCGGAGACTGTGGCCAGTTATAATATGGAATATCTCCGAATTGAAAGGTAGCAATACCTCTTACCTTCGATGCCGAATATGTGCCAGTAACCTGGGCAAGATTAAGCCTGAACTGGTCACGGACCGATGCCACTGCAGAAAATTGCCTTAAAGAGCTTCCGTTGTTATCGTCATCGTAAGCATAGTATGCATCAACATATCCGTTAACTTTAAATGTTTGTGCATCAGCAAGTGAAAAACTCAAGAAGACAATTGTGAAAGTCCAAAAGAGAGTTTTGAAATTTTTTAACATAATTAGAATTTTTAGAAAGATTCACATGAATATTTTGTAAAGAATGGACATTATGATAATTCCTGCGAGCATAACAATTAGAGGGAGCAGCTGTGCAATTATTTCAATCCTCTCTGAGTTAATTTTTTGCTTCTCATCAAATTCTGCTAATGAAATATCATCCACAGGTCTTTCAGTATTATGACTTTTAAAAATATTCATTGCAGAAATTATCCCGCTCAATATATGATTACTTGCAAACATACACTTGGAAATTTAATCAAGTTTATCCAGCGCTAAATTAAGTTTAAGTACATTGATTCTCTCAATTCCGAAAATCCCCAAATATTTTCCTTCGATATTTTCTCTGACAAGATTCTTAATTCTGTCTGGCTCAATATTTCTTGCTATGGAAATTCTTGAAATCTGAATGAATGCAGCATCAGGAGAAATGTTCGGATCAATTCCGCTTCCCGATGCAGTCACAAGTTCTGAAGGAATGCCCTTCTTATCTATAACCGGATTGTGCACCATAAATGAATCTATTCTTGCATTAACTTCAGCAAGGTAATCCGGATTTGTCGGACCTTTGTTCGAACCGCCGGTTGATGCAGCATTGTAATTTACTGCCGATGGTCTGCCCCAAAAATATTTGTCATCAGTAAAGCTCTGACCGATGTTTTCAAATCCGATCGTCTGACCATTAACAACGACAGGGGAGCCGACTGACTTTTCGGGTACTGCCTGCGCTATCAGATAAATGACAATCGGATATGCAAAGCCGAACATCACTATTGTAATAACTGTAAGTACAAATGATTGCTTTAAATTCTGTTTCATGATGATTTTTATTTATTTTGCAACAAAACCGTTTAAACGATTTCACTGCATCTTTAACTCTTTAAATAATTTTCAAAAATGTTAATACCAAATCTATCACCTTTATTCCGATAAACGGTACTATCACTCCGCCAAGTCCGTATATCAGCAAATTTCTTGTAAGCAGCTTTTCGGCACCGATTGGTTTGTAGGCTACACCTTTGAGAGCCAATGGTATCAGTAAAGGGATTATTATTGCATTAAAAATTACTGCAGACAAAATCGCTGATTGTGGACTGGTCAGATTCATAATGTTAAGTGCCTGAAGCTGCGGTATTGATGCAATAAACAATGCAGGTACAATTGCAAAATATTTTGCCACGTCATTTGCTATTGAAAAAGTTGTGATTGCTCCTCGCGTGATCAGAAGCTGTTTTCCGATTTCTACTATCTCAATTAATTTTGTCGGATCATTATCAAGGTCAACCATATTGCCGGCTTCCTTTGCTGCCTGCGTGCCCGAATTCATTGAAACTCCTACATCTGCCTGTGCGAGTGCCGGTGCATCGTTTGTTCCGTCGCCCATCATCGCAACAAGCTTTCCTTCCTTCTGTTCTTTAATTATATACTGCATTTTATCTTCTGGCTTTGCTTCTGCGATATAATCATCCACTCCTGCAACATTGGCAATAAACTTTGCTGTCAATGGATTGTCACCGGTGACCATTACAGTCTTAACTCCCATTTTTCTCAAACGCTGAAATCTCTCCTGTATTCCTGTCTTGATAATGTCCTCAAGCTGTATCACACCTGCTGCTTTATTATTAATTGATACTGCAAGCGGTGTACCTCCGTCCTGAGCAATCTTGTTTATAACAGATTGCATGTCAGCAGGAACCTCATTTTTATTGTCCTGTACTAATTTTTTAATTACATCAAAAGCGCCTTTCCTTATTTCAGTCCCATCCTTCAAATCAATCCCGCTCATTCTGGTCTGTGCAGTAAATTTGAAAAACTTTTCATCGGCTAGATTTGACTGATTCACTTCAATTCCTTTTTTCTTTGCAAGTTCTATGATTGATTTTCCTTCAGGTGTTTCATCTGCCAGTGAACTCATCGCACAGTATCTGATAAATGTATTGTCATCCATCCCGTTTACATTGAAAAAGTTTGTTGCTTTTCTGTTGCCGATCGTAATAGTTCCTGTTTTATCTAAAAGCAGAGTATCAATGTCTCCGGCGGTTTCAACCGCCTTTCCGGATTTTGAAATTACATTTGCTCTCAAAGCTCTGTCCATACCTGCTATTCCTATTGCCGATAACAGCCCGCCGATTGTTGTCGGTATGAGACATACAAACAATGCAACCAGTGAAGCAATTGCTATCGGAGTATTTGCGTATCTTCCGAATGGTTCAAGTGCTACTGTAACAATTAAAAACATTAGTGTAAGTCCGGACAATAAAATTATTATTGCAATTTCATTAGGAGATTTTTGTCTTGAGGCTCCTTCTACAAGCATGATCATCTTATCAAGAAATGATTCTCCTTTTTCAATCGTAACTAATACTTTTATCTGGTCGGATATAACTTTAGTTCCGCCTGTAACGCCTGACCTGTCACCTCCTGCTTCTCTTATTACAGGTGCAGATTCTCCTGTGATTGCCGACTCATCAATAGTTGCAATGCCTTCAATAATTTCTCCGTCTGAAGGGATTATCTCTCCTTCTCTGACTAAAATTATATCACCTTTCTTCAGTTCAGATGACATTATTTTTTTGATGTTGCCGCCATTGATAAGAAGATTAGCAGGAGTGTCCTGTCTTGTTTTTCGAAGTGACTCTGCCTGAGCTTTACCTCTTGCTTCCGCAATAGCCTCTGCAAAATTTGCAAACAGCAATGTGATAAATAGAATCAGTGTAATTAAATAATTATATAAGAAACTTCCCTGCATTGCATCCGGTCTGAATGCGAGAATAGTTGTCAGAACGATCATGATGACTGTACCTACTTCGACTGTAAACATCACCGGATTCTTTATCATGGTCAAAGGATTGAGCTTCTTAAAAGAATCTATGAAAGCTGTCTTAAGAAGTTCTTTCTGAAATAACTTATTTTCTGTTCTTTGATGCTTAGACATATTGTTGTTAGTTGTTTGTTGTTTGTTGTTTGTGATTCGTAACTCGTAACTCGTAACTCGTAACTCATATCTCATATCTCATATCTCATATCTCATATCTCATATCTCATATCTCATATCTCATAGTTCATATCTCATATCTCTTTACATAAAAAGTTCATCACTATCCTTCTCATTAAAGCTTCCCACAAGCGTAGGTGTTTCCAAACTTCTTCCCGATACATACGAGAAAGAATCCTTTGCTTCAATTGCCATTCTTCTGTTAAGAAGACTCAAAGGAATGTCAGCCGGGCAGACTCTGTCGCACTCACCGCAGCCGGTGCATCTTGCGCTCAGGTGAAATGCTCTTACTATGTTCCATGAAAAATTTCCTCTCTGATGCGAACTCGATTCTATCCATCTCGGAATCGCTTTATCAGTAATACATCTCTGACAATAACACAATGGACAAACAGCCCTGCATGCATAACACTTTATGCACCTGTCAAACTCATTTTTGAAAAACTCAAATCTCTCTTTATGTGTCTTGCTTTCTAATTCCTGAATCTTTGCTGTCAGCCGGTCGCTTGCTTTCGGAGTTTCTTTAACCTCACCAAATAATTTGTCAAAGTATAACGGCTGATGAGTTTCGCATGTAACGCATTTGGCGGCAAGGTTATCACCATTGAATTCATAATCGAAATCTTTAACAGCGCCGTGACAATTGAAACTGATAATGTAAATTTCATCTCTGTGTATCTGATTTTCCTGTATCAGCGCAACTATTGAATGTACATCACACGGCTTAGCGGTTATTGCAAGTTTTAATACTTTGTTATTGGTTCTGCATAATGCTTTGATTCTCGCTTTTGTCAGATATACCGCTAAGTTATTCAGACAATATTCATTGAAGACAAGAAGCTCCGCATCGGCAGGATTTGTAACAATAACCGGCTTTGTCCTTTTCGCTGACACCTGTTTGTAGCCTATTACGGCAGCAACTTCTCCTTTTTCAAGAATCTCTTTTGCATGTTCTCTGAGCTCCTTCATTTCACAATCTCCTCTGATAAAATTTTGTTATCACTCTCATCTGTTTTGATTTCCGGGAAAAAAGCCGTGAACTCTGAATTCATCTTCTGATAAGCCGTGAACGGTCCAAGAGCTTTTATGTCTTCAGTAACTTTTGAAACAACATCCGCAAACTTTTTACCTTCTGAAGCGGATATCCATGAAAACTGAAGACGCCCTTTCTCAATACCGATGAAGTCAAGCAATACATGAAAAAAATCCCACCTTCTTCTTGCATGAAAGTTACCCGCATTGTAATGGCAGTCATTCGGATGACATCCTGAAACAAGCACGCCGTCAGCTCCGCGCTCGAATGCTTTCAGAATAAATACAGGATCTATGCTGCCCGAACACATCACACGGATCAGCTTTGTATTCGGCGGATATTTTAATCTCGAAGTTCCCGCAAGGTCAGCGCCGGTATATGTACACCAGTTGCAGACAAAAGCCACGATCTTTGGTTCCCATTTTTTCTTTTCCATTTTTCTTAATGACTAATTACTAATGACTAATTACTAATTACTAATTACTAATGACTAATGACTAATGACTAATTACTAATGACTAATGACTAATTACTAATGACTAATGACTAATTACTAATTACTAATGACTAATGACTAAT
>CAYNTN010000093.1:0-4223 GCA_964399995.1 uncultured Ignavibacteriaceae bacterium | reverse complement strand
ACTAATTACTAATGACTAATGACTAATTACTAATTACTAATGACTAATGACTAATTACTAATTACTAATGACTAATGACTAATGACTAATTAAATATTTTATTTTTTTCATTTATTCGTACTAATTACTATTAGTGATTAGTAATTAGTAATTAGTAATTAGTAATTAAAGAGCAGCTATTTCCGCAAATATCTCCTCATTATTAAATCCCGCCAGCTCGATCGATTTCGACAGACACGTTGCAGTGCAGGTTCCGCAGCCCTGACAAACTCCCTGATTAATGTAAGCTACCTCTTTATAAACAATTCCATTAATATCTTTAACATCCTTAACTTCGACCGCGCCGAACGGGCATACTTTCTTGCAATAAAAACATCCCGCGCAAAGATCTTCATTTACCCTGGCAACTACAGGCTCACGCTCAAGTGTATCGGAAGAAACAAGTATGATTGATTTTACTGCAGCAGCGGAAGCCATTGCTACAGACTCAGGAATATCCTTAGGCGACTGACACGCACCTGCTAAGAATACACCTGCGGTGGTACTTTCAACCGGTCTTAATTTTGGATGGGCTTCATTAAAGAATCCGTACTTGTCATATGGTATTCCAATTGTACGTGCAAGAGCTGAGGCATTATCCTGCGGGATCATGGCAGTTGCCAGTACAATCATGTCAGCATCTATCTCCACAGGCATTCCGGCAATTGTATCTTCACCCTTCACAATATACTTTCCATTCTCTTCATAAATTCTTGAAACACGCCCGCGTATGTATTTTACTTTGTCTTCTTCAATCGCTCTTCTCACAAACTCCTCATACATCTTACCGCCAGCACGTATGTCCATGTAAAAAATGTATGCTTCACCATCATGAACTTTATGCCTGTATAGCATCGCCTGCTTAGCAGTGTACATGCAGCAAATCTTGCTGCAATAGGAAATTCCTTTCGAGTCATCTCGTGAGCCAACACATTGAATGAATACAATCTTTTTTGGCTCTTTCCCGTCAGACGGACGTTTGATCTCTCCTGAAGTCGGACCGGATGCGCTGGCAATCCTTTCAAACTGTAGCCCGTCAATCACATCACGGTATTTCCCATAACCGTATTCACCGTAACCCTTGTATTTCGAGTCAGCTGATTTTTTATCAATGTTGTACAGCTTGTATCCCGTCGCTACAATAATTGCACCGACATCAGCAACCATCATTGTATCCTTCTGATCAAAATCAATTGCTTCCCTGTCACATACCTTCACACACATTCCGCACTTTCCCGTTTTATAATAAGTACAAATCGTTTCATCTATTACCGGAATGTTCGGTATTGCCTGCGGGAAAGGAACATATACAGCAGACCTGAATGCGAGATCTTCTTCGAATGAGTTATATGCTTTTTTCTTTATCGGACATTTTGTTATGCACATACCGCAGCCCGAACATTTGTCTTCGTTGATGTGACGCGCTTTCTTTTTTATAGTAACTTTGAAGTTGCCGATGAATCCTTCCACTTTCGCAACTTCAGAGTAAGTCAGAAGCTTTATCTTCGGATGCTGATGAACTTCAACCATCCTCGGTGTAAGAATGCACTGCGAGCAGTCGAGTGTCGGGAATGTTTCGGAAAGCTGGCTCATGTGTCCGCCGATGGAAGGTTCTTTTTCAACAAGCACGACTTCATATCCCGCATTGGCAACATCAAGCGCCGCCTGTATTCCTGCTATACCTCCACCTATAACAAGAACTCTCTTTGTCACCGGGACATTAATTTTTGTCAGAGGTTTATCACGTTTGACTTTTTCAATCGCCATCCGGACAAGTTCAATTGCCTTATGAGTTGATGCTTCAATGTCGTCATGAACCCATGAACAGTGTTCACGAAGATTTGCAATTTCAACCATAAAAGGATTTATTCCTGCAGATACGGCAGCGTTACGGAATGTTCTTTCGTGCATGTGAGGTGAGCACGAACCTACGACTATCGCATCAAGTTTCTTATCCCGTATAGCATCTTTGATAAGATTCTGCCCGGGATCCGAGCACATGTATTTATAATCAGTTGAATACTCAACTCCGGAAAAACTTTCACACTCTCTTGCAACACGAGGACAGTCAACAGTACTGCTGATGTTCTCGCCGCAATGACATATGAATACTCCGATTTTCATTTCTTATTCTCCTTTTACCTCTAAGTCTCAAAGACTCAAAGAAAGCAATTTAATTTTTTTACTTTGAGTCTTTGAGTCTTTGAGGCAAAAATGAGACCATTGCTTTATATTTAAAATCAATGTAATGCAGATCAATTCCAAGTTCTCTTTCATTCATTCCGAGAGCAAGACCGATCAGTTCTGTAATGTATAAAACAGGAAAATCTTCATGACCGGGATATGTTCTCTTCATTGCTCTCTGACGCATATCAAGATTTGTATGGCACATCGGACATGCAACTACCATAACATTTGCTCCATGCTCTTTAGCATCATCTAAAATTTTCTTCGACAGATCGACAACAATGTCTCTTCTTGCAATTGAATGCGCCGCACCGCAGCATTCAACTTTATAATTCCAGTCAACGGTTTTCGCTCCGGTTGATTCTACTATTTTTTCCATTGAGGTCGGCTGTTCCGCATCATCAAACTTAGTAATGGTAGCCGGTCTTACAAGCAGGCAGCCATAATAACAAGCAACTTTAAGATCACTCAACTCACGTTTCCGGTTTTCAGTGATTTTATTAATTCCGATCTTCAGAAAGAGTTCTAATACATTCATTACTTTTATTTCTCTCTGAAATTTTGCCGACAATAATTCTTCTGTTTCCAGCTTTATGGAAGGATAGCGGAAAATTTCATGCTGGGACATAATCAGCCTGTTATAGCAGGCTGCACAGGGAGCAATAATGTTATCCAAACCCTGCTGCTCTGCGAGCAAGATGTTTCTCATTGCAAGAGCAGCTGCTAATTTATGATTTGTAACGTGAGCTGAAGTTGCGCCGCAGCATGACCAGTCTTCGATCTCACTAAACGATACACCGAGTTTTTCAATTACTTTCCTGAGAGAAATATCATACTCTTTTGCCGTGCCTGTCTGTGAACAACCCGGGTAATATCCGTAATTCATGATCATTTTTATTTAAAGATTAAAGATTAAAGATTAACCATTATCTTTAATTTCTGGTTTATTCAATTTTGCTTTTTTAAAAATATCTTTAATGCCTTTTCTGTCTTTAATATTATGAGGCAATAAACCCAGCTTGCCTTTAAAAAACATTCCGGGTGAAGAGTCAACATCCTGCAGCATATCCAGCGTTTTCACTTTATATTCAGCAACAAGACCAACTTCATAAGATCTGCCGTGCTTTTTTATCTGATCAAGAAATGTTTCATGAAATTTCTGAATATTCTTTTGCTTTACATTTACTCCTTTCTCAATTGCAATTTCACGAACTGCATCCATGAACTTTGCCAGATCAAAGTCCTTAGGACATCTTGTTGAACACGCAAGGCAGCCTGCACAAAGCCACGGCGTATCTGATTTCAATGCTTCTTCATAATATCCTAACTGAATTAATCTCACTACTTTATTAGGAGCAATGTCCATGTAATATCTGACAGGACATCCGGCTGAGCATTTTCCGCACTGATAGCAGAGGCTTACGTCCTGAAAAGTTCGTTCGGAAATTTCATCTGCGATTGTGTGTTTGTGAATTTGGTAAGAGGTGTTCACCGGATCTTCGGGAGGATTTGTTGCCAATGCCGGTGCGGCAAAACTGGCTTGAAGTTTCTTTGTTTCTTTTAAATCATAATCTGACATTTTATCATCCGCCTTTCATATCCGGAGCCATCACATCATTTCAATCAAAACCGGATGAATCTTCCCGGAATTCTTATACAAAAATAAGAAAACAGGTAATTTTGCGGTATGATTAATGTCATGTTTTACAAAAATATTTTTTGGCGTTAAATGTAACTTCTTAGCTTCCCGGCTGTAATTTTTCATTTACTAATACTTCAACTTTGTTACCAAGCGCGCCATACAATGTGAGCTTAACATTTGAACCAATGCGTGCAGCTTCCGCGGATAAATCGAATCTGATTATTAATTTTTTAACGATGAATTATTTTTAAATTAGTTAAATGAATTTCAAAACAATTTCTTTTAAAACTTAATAATGATTATATGATTTACAGTGGAAATAATTTTTGAATACCCATTCTGCCATCAAAGTAGA
>CAYNTN010000092.1:0-19145 GCA_964399995.1 uncultured Ignavibacteriaceae bacterium | reverse complement strand
CAATTCTCTATTGATGTTCATTAGAATATATCTCTATTGAAAAATTTGGGTTAAATTATAGTTTTTCCAGATTTTCCGGATGGTGAGAGCGAAGTCGAATGTCTTTCTGAATCTTTTTAGAATTGCTTTGTCCAAAACAATTTAATTGATTATCAAACGGTAAAGGAAAAATATTTGAAATGGATTTCGAAATAGTATGGACAAAAAGAGCAGACAGAGAATTTGAAGTAATTATTGAGTACTTAGCGAAGGAATGGAGTAACAGAGTAAAAAATAATTTCATTGAAAATTTTATGATTCATGATAGTGTATTTACAATCTTTCCAAAGTCATCATCAGCATTAAATCCATAGTCATGTCCATCTAAAGACGTTCCTTGTGATTCGAATGACCAAAGTAAAATTCCGGCAACGCCTTCCTTGAAATAATATTTAATTTCATTTTCCAGAACAGTTTTTCTGAATTCATTCAGATTTTTTTTAAAGCCGATTTCTCCTATATAGATTGGTTTGTTCAGGCGCTTTGCAGCAGCAATGTTTTTTAAATTATAATTTTTCCAGATTTTCCGGATGGTGAGAGCGAAGTCGAATGTCTTTCTGAATCTTTTTAGAGTTGCTTTGTCCATTTTTGCCGGCAGGTAATTAATGATTTTATCAAAAGTATTAAATATGTCCGAGTTCTTAGAGTTACCTTTTGTTCTTTGTAAAATATCCAGTCTTTCGAACAAAGTTGAACTGAAGCTGTAGTCATGAATTGAAACCGCATCGAGAGTTTTGATGGAATAAAGTTTTTCAAAATTACTGATGCTGAATCGCGAAAAGAAATTTCCGAATTTATCTCCGATTCCGCCTATCGTTCCGATTGAGATCAGATGATTTGGATCTTTTGACTTAATAAATTCAGAAGCGGTTTTGGTGAAATTGTATATATCTTCAAATGAATCGGTCGATGGTTCATTTATTAACTCCCAAAGTAAAATTTCATCCCTGTCTTTAAATTCACTTACAATATCCGAAACATAATTTAAATAATTCTTTTTATAACCTTCCTTGTACCAGTGTGAATCAATCTTATAATTTTGTAAATATCCCCATGTATCGGCAAGAACAGGAATGATCTTAATTTTATATTCTGAAACAATATCACAAATTTCCTTTAGTTTGGATTTTGCCATTGGTTCAAAAGCCCAGAAGCGGATGACTGTGAAGCCCTCATTGAAAGCGTCTTTGATCATTAATTCAGTTATATGTGAATCAACGTTTGCAAGTTCATACATATTTGCACCGATGAAGCGAAAAGGTTTCCCATTCAAATAAAACAAGGTGTCTTTTGCAGTGACAAATTTATTTTTCATAATCTTTAGTAACAGCAAAAATATTTATTCATCCGCATTGAATCTATTGAATAATAAAGTCGTGATGCGAATAAAGTTCGTAGAGTGTGTAGAGTGTGTAGAGTGTGTAGAGTGTGTGAAGTTTGTGAAGTTTGTAAAGTTTATAAAGTTTGTAAAGTTTGTGAACTGTTACAGCTCAGCAGTTCTTCTGAGAATTATAGGGGAATTTCTCCGTTAGTCAGGGGTCTTTATTAGTTAGACGGAGGAATATTTATATAATTCTGCAATTCCCCTGAACTGTTAGGGGGAAAATCTGCAACAGACAGAAGTGTACCTGCATCACAAAGATGTACATCTGCAAGCCACAGAAATTCCCCTGCGTTATCGGGGGGAAAATCTGCAAGAGACAGAAGTGTACCTGCATCACAAAGATGTACATCTGCAGACCACAGAAATTCCCTGAGCAGTTGAGGGGAATATCTTAATACTTCAGAAGTTTCCCTGAATTGCACGGGGAAAGTTCTGTGACCTTTAGAAATTCCCCTGAGTTATACAGGGGTTACAATAATATTGATAATCCTTTATTTTTTTTAAATAAATCAACCGTTCAGATAGAAGAGATTAGTGAAAAAAGAATGAGAAAAATACAAGAGAGCAATTCTCCGTAGTATGATTAAGCTTCTCTTTAAATTCTCTCGATTATGATTTTACAACTTCAGCTTCACAAGCACTTGGAAACAATATGGTTCAGAAAGGAACAAAATTCTGTTTTTACAGCGGAGATGTGGATCAATATGGCACTGTCGGTTTATTTGATCAGTCAACTGTATATATCAGCTCACTAAATTTTTCTAGTAGGTTATCCGTAAGACGGAAGACGTTAGAAGTTAAAAATGTTAAATTCAGTATGTCAAAACTATAAAACATTAACCATTGACTATTGATTATTTACCATTGTATATTGAAAAAGCAAACTTACAATAAAAAAAATCAAACACATGAAAGGACTTAAGAAATGAAAACCTTCATAACACTAATACTCAACTTTGCATTCTTTACTATCACAGCTTTTGCCGGAAGCGGCTGGTTCTCCCAGACAAGCGGAACTTCTGTATTCTTAAGATCAGTACATTTTACATCTTCAACAACCGGCTGGGTGGCAGGAGATGGTGGGACAATTCTCAAAACTACTAACGGCGGTGATAACTGGTTAGCTCAATCAAGTGGTACAAGTACAAATTTGTCTTCTGTTTTCTTTATTAGTTCCTCAATAGGCTGGGCGTGCGGAGGTCCCGGAACAATAATAAAGACAACCAATGGAGGTGATAATTGGTTTTCCCAGACAAGCGGAACCAGTGACGGCCTGAATTCTATATGGTTCGGTAGTTCATCTATAGGTTGGGCAGTGGGTGGTCCCGGGACAATTCTACGGACTTCAAATGGTGGTACCAGTTGGCTGCCACTTGTAAGCGGGACAACAGAATACTTGTTTTCGGTTTGTTCTATAGGTACGGGAACAGTCTGGGCTGTCGGCAGCTCGACATTATCAAATGTAGTACTCAAATCTACAAATTCGGGAAATAACTGGACTGCTCAGGTTAACGCCGGGGGATTATCCGGTCATTTTATCACGACAACTAATGGTATCATTTGCGGTTTATTTGGCAGAGTTTACATTACGACAGACGGAGGTATAAATTGGAATTTAAATCAGCAATTCGGAGCCGGAGGATTTCGTTCGGTATATCTATTATCTGAAAGCATGGGTTGGATTGCTGCCGGAAGCGGGAAAATATATCAGACAACCAATGGCGGACAATTTTGGATTAAACAAGAAACAAATAATACAAATATTTTAAATGATGTTCATTTTGTATCTCCATCTACCGGCTGGACTGTTGGAACTAACGGAACAATACTTAAAACAACAAACGGAGGAACGGCTTCATTTGATTTAAATTTGACAATATTGTTTGAAGGCTCTTATAATATTAATACCGGGATTATGAAAGGAGACACGATAACTGCGACACTTGTTCTATTGGGCTTTCCTGCACCCTCTGTTGCGCCGGCAAAAGGGTTTGTTGATTCAGCGGGTTATTGCAAACTCACTTTCTATAATGCTGACCATACAACTCCATTTTATTTTTATATCGAACACAGGAATTCCATTACTACATGGTCTTCCGCTACAAAGCAATTTTCTTCATTTAGCTTGAATTATAATTTTACAAGCGCGGCTTCACAGGCTGCAGGCAATAACATGGTATTGAAAGGAACAAAATATTGTTTTTATAGCGGGGATGTAAATCAGGACGGTTACATTGACCTAACCGATAATACTACAATATATAATGATGCATTTAATTTTCTTACAGGTAATTATGCAGTCACAGATTTGAACCAGGATGAAATAGTTGATCTTACAGATGAACTTATAGCATATAACAACTCGGTTAATTTTGTACAAGAAATAACACCTTTTAATTGATTGTACATGTGACGATTGATGTGTGACGCAGAAGGTCAGACTTCAAATGTAAAACGTGAAACGTCAGACGTCAGACGTCAGACGTCAGACGTGAAACGGTAAACTTCAAATTTGAAAGTTCAAAAACGTCATGTATGAAACGTCATATATGAAACGTGAATTTTTAATCGTCATTACTTAATTTGCTTATCACTCATTGACGCTTGCCGTTTGCCGTTTGACATTTGACGTTTGACGTCTCACGTTTGACGTCTCACGTTTCACGTTTGAATATTGACCTATTAAATTGAAAATGTTTTGCTTAATAGCTAATTTAAATAAAAATAATTTTTGATAACCGGACTTGTAGTAGGTTTTGTCATCGGATTTATATTTTCGATGCCGCCTTTGGGACCGACGTATTTTGCAATCATCGAACGCGGATTAAAAAAGCAGTTTAATAATGCAGTTGCAATAGGAGTAGGAGCGGGATTTATGGACATGATTTACATATTGATAGCGTTTGGAGGAGTAGCTGCAATCACATCACTGCTGCCGGAGTCCGTGAACAAATCATTCAATGAAAATGAAAATCTTCTGAAGATGATACTTGCCATTGCGGGGTGTATTGTTGTGATACTATACGGAATAAAGATAATGAGGTCAAAAGGAAATCTTGCAGATACAGGACCACCAAAATTTGACGAAGAGAAATTTATACATAAATATGAGAAAGTTGAGAAGGTTTTTAAGAAGACAGAGAAGGGGATAGACAAGCTGCTTCACACACAGGCTCTTGAAAAGAAGCATGCTGAGTTATTCGGGAGCTTTATGACCGGAGTCGGAATGTGTTTGTCATCTGTAACACTTCCTGCGTCCTGGTTTGCAGCCGTAGGTTATTTGAAAAGCACAGGAATTATTGATGCAGCTTTTTTGACAGGAGTGATGCTTTCTATCGGAGTTCTGATAGGAACTTCTGTCTGGTTTTACATTATGACAAAACTGATATTTAAATACACCGATAAGCTGAATCCGATAATATTAAGCAAGCTGAATTTTTCTACCGGTGTATTTTTGATCGCACTAGGATTTGGTTTTTTGATAAAAGTATATACAATGTATTTCTGAATTTAAGTTAGCATGAATTAACAATGGATGAAAATATATATAGTATTTCCAGAAGCATCTGCACATTCTGTCAGACTCCTATAAAGAATGATTCGGAAGCATTTCACTGTCCTTCCTGCTCATCTCCATATCATAAGGATTGTTGGCTGGAGAATAAAGGATGCGCTGTTTACGGATGCGGTGAAAAAGTAGTAAGCGATGATGAATTTTCTTCAATTAGAGAAGCAATAATTAACATTGAATATTTAATCAACAGGAATCAGTTTTCAGAAGCTATATTTGAGGCGAAGCAGCTTCTGAAGGTTGACAGAAGAAATTCGGAAATCAAGAACTTATATAATAAAGCAGTAGCGCTGATTAATAATAAGATAAATCTGATGACCAGTGCTGATGAAGCATTCGGTAAAAAAGATTATAAAGCAGCGGAAGTTTATTACAAGAATGTTTTAAAGTATACAGATGATGTTGAGGCAAATTTTGTAATGACCCGTCTTGAAATTGCAAAGGAGAAAATTCCCGAACAAAACAGGCGCAGAATCTATCAGAACATTTTAATTATATTAATTATTATAGCCATAATATCTGCAATAGGATATTTAGGTTATTATACTTTTGTATTGAAAGAAGACAGGGACTATTCGGAATTAGTAAAATCGGATAATGCTAACGATTTGACATCAATGGAAAAAATGATGGGCAAATATGAAAATTTTTTGCGAGCTTACCCAAACGGAAAGACGAAGGATAAGGTGATAGGAAGAATTAATCAGTACTCTTACCAAATTGCCAGCAGATATTATAAAGATGACTGGAAGCTTGCTTTGAAGTATTACAACAGGATTTCAAATTTAATAGATTCAAATGAAGCCAGGACTTTATACAATAATATTTACAATGAAGCATTCAGCGAATACAGGCAGAAGACTGCAAATGCAAAAAAATTAAACTCAATGTCAAAGTACAGTGAAGCATTGAATGAGTTGAATAACGGTAAGCTGATACTTTCTACATTTCCCGGTAATGATATAGCAAGAGAAAAAAGCATACTTGAAACAAATATTAATTTGCTTAACAAAAAGATTTCCTCTATTGTGAAATTCAATGACCTTGAAAGACAGATCCGTGAACAGGACAGGGAATTGAGAAACGTTAGTTCCTCAGGGAATAAAAAGACGTACCTATTGACAGCCACAATTGAAAGGTTCATAGAACCTGATATTTATATCGGGCGGGAAATTGACAATGATAACATTATTGCAATAAAAAGCTCAGGTAATTATCGCAAAGGTCAGGAGATTGAAATAGAAGGAATTCCGAACGGAGAGTTTTCTTATCTGGATGATGAGAATCAGGAGAAACTAATACAATCTTACGTTCCGGTAAAGGAAACCGAAGTATCAGGTGACGGCAGCTTAACTTCATCCGAAAGAGATGCGATCTATGAAAGAATTAAAAACTTGAGGGTACAAAAGAACAAAATTGACAGTTTATTGAAAATCGGACTTTTATGAACGTTAATCGCATATTTATATATTAGAGGCTTAAAAATGTCTTCACTTGTTTAGAAAAAATTCATACCATGCCAGTATTCATCCTAAATCCATCATATAATTGATTTTTAAATCAAAAACCGCTTTTTTTAATAAAAAAAAATCGGCTTTACTTCTGTAATTTTCGTGTTCTCTTTTCAAACTATATATTCTCGGTAATTGCAAATTCTAAAAATAAATATATTGATTAACAAACTTAAATTCGATATTTTAATATCTTTTCCTGAACTCTGACTTTGAATAAAAACAATAGGGTAGGTAGCGAAGCGGTCAAACGCAACAGACTGTAAATCTGTCGACAATTGTCTTCGGAGGTTCGAATCCTTCCCTACCCACTGGTTCAATTATCAATTATCAATGTTCAATGTTCAATTTAGAATTCGTGGAAAAGAAATTTTATAAAAATTGATAATTGATAATTGAATAAGCGGGAGTAACTCAGTTGGTAGAGTCACAGCCTTCCAAGCTGTTGGTCGCGAGTTCGAGTCTCGTCTCCCGCTCTGTACGATGTTCAATTTTCAGTTAAAGTTGATCAGGTAATATAATTGCACATTGAACATTGCACATTGAACATTGGAAACGCTGATGTAGCTCAGTTGGTAGAGCACTTCCTTGGTAAGGAAGAGGTCACCGGTTCAATCCCGGTCATCAGCTCGAGTGGAGGAAAGAGGTTTCAAAAAATCTATAATACTTCAAGGGAAAAATTAATAATAATCATTTCTAATTCAGCTAAAGTAAAAAATTCCTGAAATCCTGAAAATTAAGAGTTTAGTTAAATTATTTTTTAAAACAATTAAGTAATGGCAAAAGAAGGCTCAAGAATAAAAATAAAATTAGTAAGTGTGGAAGGTCCTAACAAAGGTAAATCCGTTTACGTTACTACGAAAAACAGAATCAATACAAAGGAGAGACTGGAGCGAAAAAAGTATTGCAAGTGGACAAAGCAGCATATTTTACACCGTGAATCAAAATAGAAGAGATGCGGGTGTAGCTCAATTGGTAGAGTAGCGGTCTCCAAAACCGTTGGTTGGGGGTTCGAGTCCCTCCTCCCGTGCATTTGATAAAGAAATTAAAATAATTTATGAAAGATAAGATAATAAATTTTTTCGAGGATATTTATAAAGAGATGAAGAAGGTATCCTGGCCGAAGAAAGAGGAGTTAATAGAATCAACGAAGGTAGTAGTAATTACGATGTTAATTTCGGCAACGATAGTTTACATTATAGATAAAGCAATCAGCGAATTATTAAAAGCAATATTTTAGCAAAGAAATAAAATGACAGAGGAAAAAAACAATATAGATATGGAAGAAAGTTTAACTGAAGAAATAACAGCATCTCCGGTTGAGTCAGCAGGTGATGAAGATAACGGTAACTTCAAGTGGTATGCTGTAAGAATAATTTCAGGACACGAGAATAAAGTCAAAGCTCATCTTGACAAGGAGATACGTGATGAGAAATTAGAGCATAAAATAAGAAATGTGTTAATTCCTCTTGAAAAGATATTTGAAGTAAAGGGTGGTAAAAAGAAAGTTAAGTTAAAAAATTTCTTACCGGGATATATTCTGATTGAAGCTGATCTGGATGACAAGATAAGGGATTTTGTGTCGAAGACACCTTCTATAATTAATATGGTTGGATCGAAGAGCGTGAAGGGAAAAAGGCTGGATCCGATTGCTTTAAAGCCAAATGAAGTTAAGAGAATCAAATCAATATTAAACGAAGAAGGGGACGAGAAAAAGCTGGATATTCAGCTAAATACTGGAGACCCGGTAAAAGTTACAAGCGGTCCTTTCAATAACTTCAGCGGCAACATACTTGAGGTCAACCTTGAGAAGCTTAAAGTAAAAGTAATGGTAAGCATTTTCGGAAGAAAGACTCCGATCGAATTGGAATTAACTCAAATTGAAAAAGAAAAATAATTAAATAAAAATATTTTTTAAAAATGGCAAAAAAAATAACAGGTTTTGTAAAATTGCAGATTCCGGCAGGTTCGGCAACTATGGCTCCTCCCGTAGGTCCGGCATTAGGTCAAAGGGGAGTAAACGGAATGGAATTTTGCAAACAGTTTAATGCAAGAACTCAGGATAAAAAAGGATTAATAATTCCGGTTGTAATAACTGTATTTTCGGACAAGTCGTTTACTTTTATAACAAAGACACCACCGGCAGCAGTATTGCTAATTAAAGCCGCTGGAATAGAAAAAGGATCCGGAATTCCAAATAAAACAAAGGTTGGTAAGGTAACTAAAAAACAACTGAAGGAAATTGCCGAAACAAAGATGCCTGATTTGAACGTGCATGATGTGGAAGCTGCAATGAGCATGGTAGCGGGAACCGCAAGAAGCATGGGATTAACTGTAGAAAATTAATTAATAAAAATTTTAACAAAGTTTATTATGAAATTAACAAAGAGACAAAAAGAAACTGCTAAAAAAGTTGATACAATAAAAGAATATGATCTTAAAGAAGCCGTTTCAAAATTAAAGCAAGCGAAACCGGCAAAGTTTGATGAATCAGTTGATATTGCCATTAAGCTGGGAGTTGACCCGAAGCATGCCGATCAGGTAGTAAGAGGAACTGTCTCATTGCCACACGGTACAGGTAAGAGCGTAAGGGTACTTGTTATTGCTAAACCGGACAAGCAGGAGGAAGCAAGAGCGGCAGGAGCAGACCATGTAGGATTTGAAGATTACATTAATAAAATCAAGGACGGATGGACAGAAATAGATGTCATCATTGCCGCGCCGGATACAATGAGTGAATTAGGAAAAATCGGGAAAGTATTGGGACCAAGAGGATTAATGCCGAATCCGAAAAGCGGAACGGTTACACCGAATGTTGGTCAGGCAGTTAAGGAGGTCAAGGCGGGTAAAATAGATTTCAGAGTTGACAAAAGCGGAATAGTACATTCTATTGTGGGGAAGATATCATTTGATGAGGCTAAGTTAAAAGACAATATTTTAGCTTTTATAAATACAATAATTAAATTAAAACCGGCTGCAGCAAAAGGCACATATGTAAGGAGCATGACAATTTCTACGACTATGGGACCCGGAATTAAGCTGGATAAAAGCATAACTGCTGTTAAATCGGCAGCATAATCTTATAAGAATTTACGCACTCTAATACAATAACAAATCGCCTTACCACGCTTCAGGTAAGCAACTTAATTTGTAACATTACAAAACTAACTGACCTAAATGAATAAAGAACAAAAAGCAGAGTCTGTGAAGGAGATCAAGGAATTAATTGATTCTTCAGAGGCGATGTATTTTATGGATTTTACGGGATTGACGGTCGAGAATGTAAATGAACTCAGGAGTGAATTTTTCAAATCCGATATAAAGTACAAAGTTGTCAAGAACACACTGACATCCAGAGCTTTAAAGGATACTGAAAAATATTCCAAACATGTGGAAAAACTTTCTGAGATGCTCAACGGACCGACCGGGATAGTATTTGCAGGTAAAAACCCTGCAGCTCCGGCAAAGATCCTTAAGAAATTTGCGGATAAGCTTGAAAAACCAAAGCTTAAAATAGCCGTAGTAGAGGATGAAATTTACGATTCAAAACAGCTTAACAGTCTTGCATCACTTCCGACAAAAGAAGAAGTAATAGCGGGAATTCTTGGTTCACTGAATTCGCCTGCTTCCGGAATAGTCGGTTCGATAAATGCAGTGATGAGGGATCTGTTCAGTGTAATCGAAGAGGTAGCTAAAAAGAAGGCTGCTTAAAATTAAAGAAACTTTTTAATAAAAAAATAAATTAGAAGGATATATAATCATGTCAGTACAAGAAATAGCAGATCAAATTGGTGAGTTAACATTAACTCAGGCATCTGAACTAAAAAAAATACTTGAAGATAAATTCGGAGTAACGGCAGCAGCCCCTATGATGATGGCAGGTGGAGCTCCGACAGCTGCAGCAGCTCCAACAGAAGAACAAACCGAATTCACTGTAATCTTAGCGGATGCAGGCTCACAAAAAATTAACGTAATAAAAGCAGTAAAGAATGCAACCGGACTCGGACTAACCGAAGCTAAAGCATTGGTTGAAAGTGCGCCAAAACCGGTGAAAGAAAATATTTCGAAAGCTGATGCAGATAAGTTAAAGGCAGATTTAGAAGCTGCCGGTGCAAAAGTAGAAGTGAAATAATTTTTTTTAACTAACCAAAACATATTTACATTAAAATATTTTTTAAATATTAAATAGTCCCGGCAATTTAAATCAGCCGGGATTATTTATTAAAAATTCCTGAGGTAAAAATTGGAAATTAAAGAAGCAGATCTTAAATTAAAGCCTTTAAGCAGCAAGAATAAAAGGTTAACATTTGCGAAAACTTTTATCAGGCATGATCCGCCTGATTTGCTTAATGTTCAAATACAGTCGTACATAGATTTTTTGCAGGAAGATGTTCCTGCCAGCAAAAGAAAATCCCAGGGACTTCAAAAAGTTTTTGAGGATAACTTTCCTATTTCGGATTCAAGAGAGACGGCAATATTAGAGTTTGTCGATTATTATCTTGAAAAACCGCATTATTCTGTAATTGAATGTCAGGAGCAGGGCCTTACTTACGCAGTACAGGTAAAAGCAAGACTCAGATTATCCACCAAACCCAATGCTGCTGCAAAAGAATATAATTATACAATCGAGAACGATGTATACCTGGGAAATCTGCCTTACATGACTCCGAGAGGCAGCTTCATCATTAACGGAGCAGAGCGTGCAATCGTTAGCCAGCTGCACAGATCACCCGGGGTTGTATTCAGCGAATCAATACATGCAAACGGAACGAAACTTTATTCGGCAAGGGTAATTCCGTTCAGAGGTTCATGGGTTGAATTTACTACAGACATAAATAATTTACTTTATGCATACATTGACAGAAAGAAGAAGTTTTACTTCTCGACATTACTAAGAGCATTAGGACTCAATGAGCATGTACAGATGCTTGAGCTTTTTGATTTGGTAGATACGGTTAAAGTTAACGACAAAAATTATCTTGATTATGTGGGGAGAAGGGTGCTTGAGAATGTAGTGAACAAGGATACCGGTGATGATCTCGGAATTCCTGAGAATTCAGTTTTATCTGATGAGCAATTAGTTTCGATTGTAAACTCTAAAATAAAGGAATTAAAATTATTAAAGAATAATCCGACAGACGGAGAAGAAATTATATATAATACTATAATAAGTGAAGAAGAAGAGGCATCTGTTTTACTAGAAAAACCTGTGGTTGAGCAGACTGCAAAAGAGAAGAAAGCAGCTGCGGCATTGATGGAATCAGAAGCAGAGAATGCAAGGAGCTACATTGAAAAACTGTTTTTCAATACGAAAAAATATGATCTGGGAAGCGTAGGGAGATACAAAATAAATTATAAGCTTGGAACTAAGATTGATCCGCATATAACTATATTAACACAAGAGGATATTGTTTATATCATAAACTACATGAGAGATCTGGTTGACGGGAAAAAGGAAGTTGATGATATTGACCATTTGGGAAACAGGAGAGTAAGAACCGTAAACGAGCAGCTTTCAGCTCAATTTTCACTTGGGCTGTCGAGAATGTCAAGAACCATCAGGGATAAGATGAGCATACATGATGAAGAAAATTTAATGCCGTCGAAATTAATCAGTGCGAGACCAATTACAAGTGCATTGTCTTCATTCTTTGGAACAAGCCAGCTGTCACAGTTCATGGATCAGACAAATCCTTTAGCCGAGATGACACACAAAAGAAGGATCAGCGCATTAGGACCGGGAGGACTTTCCAGAGAGAGAGCCGGTTTCGAAGTAAGAGATGTTCACTATACTCATTACGGGAGATTATGTCCTATAGAAACGCCGGAAGGACCAAACATCGGACTTATTTCGTCATTATGCATTCACGCAAGAATAAATGAATTAGGGTTTATCGAAACTCCTTACAGGAAAGTCGAGAATGGAAAGGTAACGGATAAGATAGAATTTTTGTCAGCGGAGAAGGAAAATTTTTACAGGATAGCACAAGCAAACGAACCTGTTGACGGGCGTGGAAATTTTTTAAACGAGAGAATCAAGGGAAGATTCAAAGGTGATTTTCCATTGTTTAAAGCAGAAGATATTGATTACATGGATGTTGCTACCAACCAGATTGTGAGTGCAGCTGCAGCTTTGATACCATTCTTGGAGCATGATGACGCTAACAGAGCGCTGATGGGCAGTAATATGCAGAGACAGGCAGTTCCGTTATTAAGACCGGAATCTCCGGTTGTGGGGACAGGATTCGAGGAGATAGTCGCAAGAGATTCGAGAACAATGCTTACTGCAGAGGCTGACGGAGTTGTTGAATATGTTTCAGGCGATAAGATTATAGTAAGGTATAACATTAAAGAAGATTCAGATGAGAGTTTACTTAGTTTTGTTGATAAGAAGATTGTTGAATATAATCTGGTAAAATTTTTAAGGACAAACCAGGATACTTCGATTAATCAGAGACCGATTGTCACAGAAGGTCAGAAGATTAAGAAAGGGGATATACTTGCCGACGGTTCTTCTACGCAACAAGGTGAGCTTGCATTGGGAAGAAATGTACTTGTTGCATTCATGCCATGGAGAGGATATAATTTTGAAGATGCCATCATAATCAGCGAGAAGCTTGTTGCTGATGATGTTTACACTTCTATTCACATTGAAGAATTCAGTCTGGAAGTCAGGGATACAAAAAGAGGTGAAGAAGAATTAACAAAAGAGATTCCAAACGTCAGTGAAGAAGCGACTAAGGATCTGGATGAGAATGGCATTGTAAGGATAGGCGCGGAGGTACGTGAGAATGACATATTAATAGGTAAAGTAACACCGAAAGGTGAGACAGAGCCTACTCCCGAAGAAAAATTACTCAGGGCTATATTTGGTGATAAAGCAGGTGATGTAAAGGATGCTTCACTGAAGGCAACACCCGGGCTTAAGGGAATAGTCATTAATAAAAAATTGTTTTCAAGAAAAACCAGGGATACAGAAAGCAAGAGAGATGAGAAAAGAAAGATTGATAAATTTGAACTTGAAAGAAAGAAAGAAATTAAAGATTTAAACCAAAAAATCGCCGGTAAATTTGATATATTGCTTGAAGGCAGAGAATCGAAAGGCTTAAAAGACAAGAAGGGAAACGTTGTTGTAAAAAGCGGAGCGACATTCAAAAGGGATTTCTTCACCAATCTGATGGAGAATCAGGGCTATTCATTATCGGACTTTGATTATGACTATGACTGGTCCAATAATGCAAGAGCAAATTCTCTTATTCCTGACATATACAGGAATTACACTTTTAAACAAAACGAGATAGAGGAAAGATATAAGAGGTTAAAAGATAAAGTGAAGCTCGGAGATGAGTTACCCACCGGAGTTGTGAAGCTGGCGAAAGTATATGTTGCAAAGAAAAGAAAACTGTCGGTAGGTGATAAGATGGCTGGAAGACATGGTAACAAAGGAGTAGTTGCGAAGATAGTTCCGCAGGAGGACTTACCTTTTATGCCGGACGGAACTCCTGTAGATATCGTACTGAATCCACTTGGAGTACCTTCGAGAATGAATCTCGGTCAGCTTTATGAGACTGCATTAGGATGGGCAGCGAAAAATTTAGGAGTTAAATTTGCCACACCTATATTTGACGGAGCATCAGTTTCTGAAATAATGGAGTATCTTGAAAAGGCAGGTTTGAGTGATAACTCGCGAACAGATTTATACGACGGAATGACAGGAGAAAAGTTTGATCAGAAAGTCACCGTAGGATACATTTATATTTTGAAGCTTTCACATTTAGTTGATGATAAGATACATGCAAGGTCAATAGGACCATACTCACTTATAACACAGCAGCCGCTCGGAGGTAAAGCGCAGTTCGGCGGTCAGAGATTCGGAGAGATGGAATGCTGGGCATTGCAAGGTTACGGCGCTTCGCACATTCTTCAGGAGATGCTTACATACAAGAGTGATGATGTCACAGGAAGAAGCAAAGTATATGAATCCATCATCAAAGGAGATAATTTGCCAGAACCGGGAATTCCGGAGTCTTTCAATGTACTGATGAAAGAGTTGCAGGGATTGTGTCTTGATATAAACCTGGTAGAGTAGTTAGTAAAGTTTGTAAAGTTTATAAAGTTTGTAAAGTTTATAAAGAAGAAAAATTTTAAATTATAAAATAAAGAGGTTAAAATGGCTTTTAAAACAGAGCACAAGAGAAAAAAATTTTCGAAGATTACAATCAATCTTGCATCAACCGATGTAATAATTTCGAGGTCTTATGGTGAAGTATTAAAGCCGGAAACAATTAATTACAGGACATATAAGCCGGATAAAGACGGTTTGTTCTGTGAGAAGATATTCGGACCGGTCAGAGACTGGGAGTGTCACTGCGGGAAATACAAAGGGATACGATATAAAGGTATAGTTTGCGACAGATGCGGAGTTGAGATAAACCTCAAGAGCGTCAGACGTGAAAGAATGGGACACATTACACTTAGTGTTCCTGTTGTCCATATCTGGTATTTCAGGTCAATGCCGACAAAGATCGGATACATACTGGGAATTTCTTCAAAAGAACTTGAAAGGATAATTTATTATGAGACATATGTAGTAATAAATCCCGGTAAAACAAATTTCAAAAAGCAGCAGCTGATAACAGAAGAAGAGTACAATGAGGCTTTAGATGCAATGACTGAAGATGAACACAATCTTGATGATGATGATCCGAAGAAGTTTGTTGCGGGTCAGGGCGGAGAAGCTATAAAGGAATTACTCAAAAGAATAAATTTAGAAGAAGAGATTACGAGATTAAGAGGCGAATTAAAAGGTGAACTGTCTGCATTAAAGAAAGCCGATAATATAAAGAGACTGAGAGTTCTTGAAGCATTCAGAGTGAAACCCGGGGGAAAAAAGAATCAGCCGGAATGGATGGTTCTTGATGTAATCCCCGTAATACCACCTGAACTCAGGCCGCTTGTGCCGTTAGAAGGCGGAAGGTTTGCTACCAGTGATCTTAATGATTTGTACAGAAGAGTAATCATCAGAAACAACAGATTAAAAAGACTCATAGACATAAAAGCTCCGGAAGTTATTTTAAGAAATGAGAAACGCATGCTTCAGGAAGCTGTTGATGCATTGCTTGACAATTCAAGAAGAGTCACAGCGGTAAAGGCAGAGAACAGAGCCTTGAAATCTTTGTCGGATATTTTAAAAGGAAAGCAGGGAAGATTCAGACAGAACCTGCTCGGAAAAAGAGTTGATTATTCCGGAAGAACAGTAATAGTTGTCGGACCGGAGCTGAAACTTCATCAGTGTGGAATTCCAAAAGATATGGCTCTTGAATTGTTCAAGCCGTTTGTAATCAGAAGACTTATTGACAGGGATTACGTGAAGACGGTCAAAAGCGCAAAAAAATTAATTGATAAAAGGACACCTGAAGTTTGGGACATACTTGAAAACGTGATAGACGGGCATCCCGTGATGCTCAACAGAGCGCCGACCTTGCACAGGCTGAGCATACAGGCATTCCAGCCCGTACTTATAGAGGGCAAGGCAATAACATTACATCCTCTGGTTTGCAGCGCTTTCAATGCGGACTTTGACGGTGACCAGATGGCGGTACACGTTCCTTTGTCATATGAAGCACAACTTGAAGCTCAGATAATGATGCTTTCATCACACAACATACTATCTCCTCAAAACGGAGAGCCAATTGCAACACCTAATCAGGAAATGGTTCTCGGATGTTATTATCTTACAAAGGAATTAAGAGGTGATAAAGGTGAAGGAAAGATGTTCTCATCACCTGAAGAAGTGTTAATGGCTTATGATAATAAAAATCTCGGACTACATGCAAAAATAAAAGTAAGAGTTGACGGGCAAATAATTGAAACTACAACAGGCCGGGTAATATTTAATCAGATCGTTCCGGAGAAAATACCATTTCTGAATGAATTGCTGAAAAAGAAAAAGCTGACTGAAATAATTGGTATTATTTATAACACCGTAGGGAATCTTGAAACATCAAAATTTCTTGATGATCTTAAAGAGATCGGGTTTAAATTTGCTACGCTCGGCGGATTGTCAGTAAACATCGACGATATCGAAGTTCCGGCAACCAAAGATAAAGTAATAGAAGAAGCCTTTAAGAGAGTTGAGGTAATTGAGAAATCAAAGGGACGCGGTATAATTTCAGAAAATGAAAGATACAATAAAGTCATTGACATCTGGACGCACGTAAGGGATGAAGTAAAGAGAGATCTCATGTTAAATCTTACGAAATCAAAGCAGGGATTTAATTCACTGCACATGATGATAGATTCCGGTGCAAGAGGTTCCGCCGAACAGGTAAGCCAGCTTGCCGGTATGAGAGGTCTTATGCAGAAGCCTCAGAAGTCATTAACGGGACAGGCGGGAGAAATTATTGAAAATCCTATCATAGCAAATTTTAAAGAAGGTTTGTCAATACTTGAATACTTCATTTCCACACACGGAGCAAGAAAAGGACTGGCTGACACTGCTTTGAAAACTGCTGATGCAGGATACTTAACGAGAAGGCTGGTTGATGTGGCACAGGATGTAATCATAACAGAGGAAGACTGTAAGACCATCAGAGGAGTTCATACCGAAGCATTGAAAGAAGGAGAAGATGTAAAGGAAACACTTGCTGAAAGAATTTTAGGGAGAGTTGCAGTGCATGATGTTGTAAATCCGCTGACGAAGAAAGTGATTATTAAATCAGGTGAACTTATCACAGAGGAAAAGGCTCAGCTAGTTGCAGAGTCTCCGGTAACGGAAGTTGAGATAAGATCAGTGCTGACCTGCGAAACAAAACGAGGTGTTTGTGCAGCTTGTTACGGCAGGAATTTAGCAACCGGAAAGATGGTGGAAGTCGGGGAAGCAGTGGGAATTATCGGCGCTCAGTCAATAGGTGAGCCGGGTACACAGCTTACTTTAAGAACATTTCATATCGGAGGAACTGCCAGCAAGATAATCACTCAGTCCCAGATCACATCAAAGTTTGAAGGCAAAGTAAAATTTGAAAACATTAAGATAGTGGAATATAAAGGTGCTGCCGGAGTCGAATATGTTTCATTAAGCAGAAACGGAATCATAAACATTATTGATGAGAACGGTTCACAGCTTGCAAAGTATTCGGTGCCATACGGAGCCCATTTAAGAGTAAAGACAAATGAGAAAATAAAAAAGAACGGGATTCTTTATGAATGGGATCCTTACAACTCTGTTATAGTTGCAGAAGATGACGGAATTATCAATTACATAGATATGGAGGAAGGTAAGCAGTACGAGCTTGCTAAGGATGAGCAAACGGGACACTTTCAGAAGATCGTGATTGAAAGCCGTGACAAAACAAAGTCACCGACCATTCAAATCGTGAATCCGAAGAATGACAAACCGCTGAGCTCGTATCTTATTCCGGCGAAAGCCAACCTGCTTGTAGATGACGGTGAGGAAGTAAAGGCAGGCACAATCATAGTCAAGATCCCGAGGGATTCCGGAAAGACCAGAGACATAACCGGAGGTCTTCCTAGAGTAACGGAATTGTTTGAAGCAAGAAGTCCGAGTGATCCTTCGAGAGTTGCTGAGATTGACGGAACTGTTGAGATCGGAAAGATCTCCAGAGGAAGCAGGGAAGTCAGAATTGTAAGCAAGGACGGGAGCAAGGTTATTGATTACAAGATCCCTATCGGTAAACACATTCTGGTAAGACACGGAGATGTTGTAAAATCAGGTGAAGCTCTCACAGGCGGAGCCTTTGATCCAGTTGACATACTTAAGATCAAAGGTGTAGCGGAAGTTCAGGAATATCTTGTAAATGAAATTCAGGAAGTTTACAGAATACAGGGTGTAAAGATAAATGATAAGCACATTGAAGTTATAGTCAGACAGATGCTTCAGAAGATAAAAGTCACTGATACAGGCGACACTAACTTCCTTGAAGGTGATGTGATACATAAGAATTTGTTTGCAGAGGAAAATGAAAAATTAAAAGGAATGGTAGTCGTAACCGATACGGGTGACAGTGATAAGGTCTCCGAAGGCGAAAAGCTGAACAAGAAGGAAGCGAAGGAAATGAATGCGGCATTGAAGAAGAAAAACAAAGGAGTTATCAAATTCAAGGATGCTGTACCTGCCTCAGGCGATCCTGTGCTTCTTGGTATCACACAGACATCATTGACTACTGACAGTTTCATTTCAGCAGCTTCATTCCAGGAAACCACGAAGGTGCTCACGGACGCTGCAATACGAGGTAAGGTAGATCATTTGTTAGGATTAAAAGAAAATGTGATCATCGGACAGTTAATTCCTGCCGGAACAGGGTTGAGAAAATACAGGGATATTATTGTAACAGAGAAAGAAGAAGATTACTCAACCAACGGTAAAGAAAAGACAAAGAGAAAGAAGAAGGAAGTTGAAGAAATCGAAGCATAAATAAATAGAAATAAGAACTTTATATAAAGCCATCTTGAGAAATTAAGATGGCTTTTATTTTAGGCTCTGCAATAAATCAAAGCAACAATTTTGTCATTGCTTAAAACCAACTCTGTCCAAAACGTTCTTTAACCACAAGCACACCAAGAATGCACAAAGGTACTGTGTTAAAATGCAACACTAATCAACATACCCGTATGTTGATTG
>CAYNTN010000091.1:0-19446 GCA_964399995.1 uncultured Ignavibacteriaceae bacterium | reverse complement strand
AACCCGTACGACGGTTTAGCAAACCGTTGGTTTCAGCCACTCACCCACCCTTCCGGGTTTTACAGCTGAAAAATTAATCTCAATTTACTCATTTTTAAATTTTCAATCAAACCATATTTTGTAAAATTATGCCAAAAAGAATAAACTTGAAATAAACACTCAGTGACTAAATGGTTCACCAGTTGATCTTTCAAAATAAAAATTTAAAAGTAAAAACCTGCAAATTAAACCATCTGCAGGTTTCAAGTAAATCCGGAATAAAAAGTTAATTTTTATTTTATTGAAATAATATCATTATAAAGTACAAATATCATAAATGCCAGCAATAATGCAAATCCGACATTTTGTAAAACAACCTGAACTTTATACGGAACAGGTTTTCTTACTATCCCTTCGTAAATTAACATCATGAAATGTCCTCCGTCAAGAGCAGGGAACGGAAGTATGTTTATGACCGCCAGGGATATTGATAGCAAAGCAAGAAATCCAAGGAATGAATAAATTCCTCCTTCAGCAGACTGAGCGGATGCCTGTGCAATTTTTACCGGACCCCCGATAGCTTTTTTAAAAGGCACATCCCCTTTAATAATTTTTGCAAAAGTTTTAAAGAACAATTCAATCCCGTAATGATACATGTCATATCCTGCTTTCGGAATAGCTGAAATAAAATTGTACTTTATTTCTTTCGTAGGACCTACATATTTTGCATTTGTCTCCACACCTATCATTGAATCCAAAGAGACGGTAATGTTACAGCTCATTTCTTTCGAATCACGCGTCCATTTTAAATCAAGCTGCCTACCCGGATTATCACGTATTATCTCTGTTAACTGAACTGAATTATTAATCTTAATTCCTTTTACTTCAGTAATAATATCACCTCTTTGAAGTCCGCACTCCTGTGCAGGCATTCCGGATATGGTATTCATTACTTCCGGGATTGTACCTTCCTGAAGTAAGCCGAAGTTTTTCTCAGTCAAGTCTCCCACCATTTCTTTCGGGATATTTATTGGAATTTTATTGCCGTCACGCTCAACTAAGAAAGTTAATGGCTGACCCAGGTTTTCAAACTGTATCTGCATCTGCACATCTTCCCAGTATGTAACCTGATTATTGTTAATAGAAATTATTTTATCACCCGGTTTAAGATCAGTATTCATTGCGGGACTATTCTTGGAAATATAACCGATTGTAGTTGTGTCAGTTAAATTTTTTCCTCTTATTAAAGTAAGGAAATAAAAGATTAAGAATGCAAGAAGAAAATTCATAATTACACCGGCGGTAATTACTATCATTCTCTTCCACACGGGTTTTGCTCTGTATTCCCAGGGCATGGGTTCTTTGCTTATGAATTCCTTATCCATGCTTTCATCAATCATTCCTGCAACTTTTACATATCCTCCAATCGGGAAAGCACAAATTCTGTAATCTGTGTTATCATCTAATACAATTTCTTCATTAAGCTTACCAAAGGTGAAACCGTTTATTTTATTGTAGCCAAACAGTCGGTAACCGATCCCTAAAGCAAATACTTCAGCTCTCATTCCTGTTAGTCTTGCTGCGATGAAATGACCGAATTCATGAATGAAAACCAGAATTCCGATCACAATTAAGAAGTAAAATATAGTTGTTATTAATTCCATTTTGATTTATCTACGCTTTTAAGTACTGCAAAGTTAAAATTATTATATAAAATTTATAAGTTAAAAATAAAACACAAATAGTAATAATTGCTATTGCCTTGGTTGAAAAAGATTAATCATAATTTTTCAATATGTTGCTGCGAGTGATTAAATCTGTTTCTATTACATCTTCAAGCGTGAATTCGCTTTTGCTTTGGTGCGCATTCAATTGAGTTTCAATAATACCCGCTATTTCCAAAAATCCGATCTTTTCTTTTAAGAATAAATCTACGGCTACTTCATTTGCAGCATTCATAACTGCAGGATAGGTTCCTTCTTTTCTTAATACATCAAATGCAATTTTCAGGCATCGGAATTTATTCAGGTCAGGCTCCTCAAATCTTAAAATACTAAATTTTTTAAAATCCATTTTGGGATAATCAGAAGCAATCCTGTCCGGAAAAGTAATAGAATACTGTATTGGAATTTTCATATCAGGGATCCCAAGCTGTGCTTTTATTGAGCAATCTTTAAATTCAACCATAGAATGAATAATTGATTCCGGATGTATTACTACTTCTATGTTTGTATGTTCGGTATCAAAGAGCCACTTAGCTTCAATGATTTCCAGACCTTTATTCATCATAGTTGCAGAATCAATTGTAATTTTTTTCCCCATTTTCCAATTGGGATGTAATAAAGCGCTCTCAACTGAAGAATTTTTTATTTCCTCGTAAGTCTTATTTAAAAATGGTCCTCCCGATGCAGTCAGTATCAGTTTTTGAATATTTTTTTTGTCTTCTCCTATCAGACACTGTAAAATTGCCGAATGCTCGCTGTCAATAGGAAAAATATTAGTTTCGTTTTCTTTGCAAAGAGCGGTTATTAATTCTCCTGCAACAACCAAAGTTTCTTTATTTGCCAGTGCAATATCTTTGCCTGACTTGATAGCGGCGATTGTTGGCTCAAGTCCAGAAAATCCTACAAGCGCATTTATAAGTAAATCATAATCTGACCGCATTGCTATTTCCAGTAATCCTTCCTTACCTGATAGTATTTCAAGGTTCTTAAAATCATAGTTTGATCTGAACTTCTTAAAAGCGCTTTCATCTAGAATTACGATTCCTTTCGGTGAATATTTTTTTATCTGGGAGGCAAGAAGATCAATACCGGTATTAGTTGTTAAATAATTTACTTCAATATCATATCCGTTATTGATCAGATTATCAAATACAGCAAGTGAATTACAGCCGATTGAACCGGTTGATCCGAATATCGAAATTTTTCTGGGAGGTCTGTTCAATAAAAGAATTTAAAAAACATAAAGAAAAAACTCAGGGAAAGAAAGCCCTGAGTTTAAATTATACATGAATTTTAAAACAAAACTAGTTTAAATATTTATTAATAATTTTAAGAAAAGAATCTTTATCACGTCCGCCAACAATTGTTTCGGCGATCTTACCGTTTTTATCAATAATGAAAGTTGTCGGGACAGCCTCAATCAAAGTACCGTCAGCTTCTCCGAATGCATCAACAATTTCCTGATTTCCGTCCAGAATGGTATATGAAACAGGATTGGTCTTCAAAAAGTCTTCCACTTTCTTTGATTTTTCCTGCTGGAATATATTCAATCCGTACATTTTAAAATTTTTATCTTTCAGATCATTTGATATGCTTGAAAGCGCAGGCATTTCTTTAATACAAGGTCCGCACCAGGTTGCCCACAGATTTACCAAAACCACATTTCCTTTAAGATCTTTGAGTGACATTTCTTTGCCATTTTCAGTCCAGGTAAAATTTGGAGCAACTTTCTTACCGCTCAGTTTTTCGACTTTATTTATTTTGTACAACTTTAAATCATCAGGTGACTTCCCGGAAATATTTTTATTTTCACTTACCTTTTGATCTGACAATGCTTCTTTCTTTTCATTTAATTTATCTGAGCTTTTCTGATCAACTTTTTCTTTATTGCACGCCGATAAAAAAAATACAGATAAAATGATTGTTAAAATACTCTTAGTTAAATTCATTTTTATATTTAATGTTAAAAAATTATTTTAAGTTAGTTAAAATTGAGGAGAGCTCGTCTGAATCCATTTCCGATACGGAAGAGCATATAATATTATCTTTATACCATATCACAGTGGTCTTGCTGTTTTCCTTCGGACACTTAACCCAGTTCTTCCCCTCTTTCACCCTGTCTTTAAACTGTTCGCAAAGAACTATTTTATCAATGTTATCAAGCACTTCCTTCTTATTTGCTTCAAGTGTATATATAAGAACCGTGCCTTTCCTGTGAACAATATGGGCAAGCTCCTGTCCGTTAATTTTATTCCAGTCTCCTCCGACTAAAACGGCATCTTTTACATCCGGAATATAAACATCAAATTCAAGATGCCTATTCAGCGAGTCTGTTAACTCTTTTGCACTATTGGACTGAAACTGCAATTTATGCTGACCTGACTTAACTTTATCGAAAACACTTCTTGATACTGAAACCAGATCATTTTCTCTCAAATCCGGATTTGAATTTATATTAAGTATAGGATAAAATAGAAAAACTGCTGCAACTAAAAAAACAAATGCTATGGAAGAGTAAATCAAATTTCTTCTTAGATTTGATCTCTGAATGTTATCCTGTCTGGTAAGACTTTCGGCATCAACTGCATCATAGGTATTCTCTTTCAATGTAGCTTTTTTTATGTATTCATCTATTCCATTGCCTATGTTTTTATAAAGGTAAACCGGAGTTTGAATTTTAGGGAATCTTTTCTGGAAATTTTCTTTGGTCTTTTTTTCGAAGATGTATCTGTTATATAAATCGGTATCGGATTCTATTGCTTGCCTTACCTTTTCTTTTTCAGAATCATTCAATTCATCATCAATATAAGCTGTTATCAACTCATATTTATTTAAATTATCATTTTTATCGGAATTATTTGGGGTATTGTATTCCGGGTTGTTGGGAATTAAGTCGGACATCAGATCAAGTTAGTAAAAAGTTTAATATTTTATAAAGTTAATTTTTAGAAATTTATTTGATTAAATTGTTCTCAACATCATAACCCCTTTGTTTTGCATAGTCATACAGTTTCTGCTGAAGCATTTTCCGTCCTCTGTGCAACCGGCTTCTAACAGTACCTATTGGACACTGTACAAAATCCGCAATCTCTTCATAACTAAGTCCTTCAAGATCACATAGTATAACAACAGTTTTAAAATCGTCCTGAAGTGAATTTAATGCATTTGTTAAGTCATCATCCAAAAGATTATTAAACACTTTTTCCTGCAGATCCGTACTGTCAATCTTTTCCGATCTTATATTGTCAAAGAAGTTTTCAATTTCATCATAATCAACTTTACCTGGCTCTTTTTGATTCTTCCTGTACTTATTAATAAACAAATTTTTCATTATTCGGAACAGCCATGCTTTACAATTAGTTCCTTTTTCAAACTTATCGAAAAATCTGAAAGCTCTCAGAAAAGTTTCCTGCAAAAGGTCATCAGCATCAAGCTGATTACCTGTGATTTTGTATGCGTAATTATGTAGAAGATTCATATGAGGCATTGCTTCGGCATCGAAATCCTGCTTCCTTTTTTTTAATTCTTCTTCAGGGATAGGAATGATTTCGTCACTGTTCTCAATGGCAAACTCATTATCAACCTCATCAATTTGATTTTCATTTTCTGAAGAATCAATGTCTTTACTTATTTTTCCAGTATCAGAACTCATATTTTATAAAGTGCATTAAACTACTTATTAATAGCTTTTAATTCAAGGAAAGAAATACAATAAACCAAATAAATTGATAGAAATCAGAGGGTTGTATTTAAAATAATCAGAACAGAATTAATAACGTAAAAAAGCAAAAACAAGATTTTAATCTGGAGTTAAAAAATTTAATATCGCTGAATGTGTTAACCTGAGTAATTAAAATACCGGAAAGAGATGAATAGGCTTCTTTTTGTTTTGGGGCGAGTAACGGGGCTCGAACCCGTGACATTCTGAACCACAATCAGACGCTCTGCCTGCTGAGCTATACTCGCCATTTTGTTTGCTAATATAATTCAACAATTAATTTTTATCAATTCAAATTTTAAAAAACGCAATGTTTAAAACTATTAAAAATTGGTTTTAAATGATCTTTAATAAAAAACCCGGATTTACCGGGATTTTGCTCGACAGGCAGGACTTGAACCTGCAACCCTTCGGTTAACAGCCGAATGCTCCACCATTGAGCTACTGTCGAATGAATTACAAATATAACCGTAATGATATTTTTAATCAATGTGGTAATGTAAGGATTTTGAAAAATTTTTTAAAAAATTTTTGAAACCTTCAGCGAAAAGCACTTTGAGGCTCATTATTGAAAACCAATACATCCGGTGCATTATCGGGAATGATAATTATTAGTCCTGAAAAGAGACAATCCGGAGTTGTGAAATTTTTTATCCCTGGATTTGATCAATTTGTTCACTTACTTCATAAAAAGTTATCCATTAGCTTAGCTGATTGATGTAGGTTCAAAACGTTCAAAACTCAGAGTTCAATTTATCAGTTATTTTTTATTACATCCATATTATATTCTAAATAAATCTTATATTTTTTCTCAGATGAATAAATCAATACAATTTCCGGTTCTGATATTCATTTTACTTTTCAATTCACATTCAGTATTCGCACAGTCCTATCTCAACTTTCCGATCGATACCGTAGTAAGTGATGAGTTTTATAATTACCGAGCTTACATCAGGTATGATAATTCAGGAAAAATTCATATGGTGAACTCAAGGCAGTTTGGGACCAGCAGCGGTACCAGAGAGATCTTTTACTGGAATAATATCTCTGGAGCAATGACACCTTATAGAGTTACAAATAATTTTGTTGAAGATAATTATGTAACATTCGGATTTGATCAGGATGAAAAAATTCATCTCGGCTGGGAAAGACGTGATGCGGGAGGGTTATTTCAACTGATTTACACAAATAACCGGAACACCCCGGCAGGTTTCGGAGATTCCGTATGGATAACTTCAGGAGGCTTGAACAAAGCTACGCCGTATATGGCTGTTGGTAAGAATGACAGCAGTGTTCACTTTGTTTATTTTACATTTGTAACAGGTCAGGACAATGCTTATTACAGAAAATATAATTATATATCCGGAACATTAGGTTCTGAAATTACACTTGGTCCCGGTGAGGCAAGCAGTGAGAATGATATTGAAATTGCAATTGACGGTAACGGAAAGCTGCACATTGTTTATACAACGAATCATAATTTTGGTGCAGGTACATTGAAATATTTTAATAATGAATCAGGAATTATTTCCGAACAGTCAACGGGTGTTGCAGTTCTTGTTTCTTATCCTGAGATCACGATTGACAATACGAATGTACTTCATGTTATTTACAGAAATTCTGCTGACAACAGGCTTTATACTTTGAGCAGGCCAACGGGCGGCAGTTTTAATTCTCCGCTGGCTATTACGCCTAATGTCGGATTACCATCATATTACAGGGCGATTGATACGGATGAAACAAGAAGGCTTTTTGTAACTTATCAGAACAGCAGCTCATCTTTTCCGAGAGGAACTTTCCTTGTTCACGGAAAAGACGGACTCTTTAGTGATCCGATACTTGTATTTGAAGACAGCACATCAACATACATAGGCAGGGGAAATTCATCCGTTGCTGCAACCGGCAACGGACAGATAGCGGTTCACTTCGAAGCAACAGCAACACGAAACATAGTTGTAGTCTCGGATATTTTTATTAAAGAAGGAATGCTCGTAACTACAGGAACTTCATTTACTCAAACGAGCATAGAAACCGGTTATAAACTTTATGATAATTTTCCTAATCCATTCAATCCTCAGACTAGCATAAGTTTTTATCTTCCTTCCGCCGAAAACGTTAAGCTGAAAGTATTCGACATACTTGGAAATGAGATCACAACGCTCATGAATGAATTCAAGCCTCCGGGAATACATTCAATAATATTTGATGCAAAGAATATTCCCAGCGGAGTTTATTTTTATGGGATTGAAGCCGGGAAGTATTCGGACAGGAAAAAGATGATAGTGATCAAATAAGTTTTGAGTGTATGGAGTGTGTAGAGTGTGGAGTGTATGGAGTGGTGTTGAGTGAATAGAATTAAATATGTATTTTTACTCGTTAGGATTGTAGAGAATTCTTTATAAGATATCTTTAAGGGAGTTTGCCGATTATGAGTAGGATTGACAAGTTCCATACACTCCATGCACTCCATGCACTCCATACACTCCATACACTCCATACACTCCACACACTCCACACACTTAGCGATACCCTTACTGATTTAAGGTATAATTTTAATCTTGACATAATCTGCTGCTTGTAATAATTTGCAGGTGATGGAACTTCAGATCAAAAAAATACAGAATGCCGGAGATTTAAACAGCGAGTATATTGAATTCAATGTAATTTCTCCCACCAATTTAAAGAACTTCATACTTTCGGATTCCTTTCATACTAATCCTGAAAAACACGGACGCAATCATACATTCTGGTTTCCGGAATTATATGTTAACAGAGGTACGACTGTGCGGCTTAATACACGTAAAGGTCTTCATAATCTGAAACTGGCTAACCTTTACTGGAATCTTGATGAACCTTTATGGAAGGATAAATTAATATCTGCATATCTCATAAAAATAGATGACTACATCCCATATCCGGATTCGAAAGGATTCATTGATTCTTTGTTTTCACAGGTGTGAGGAGTACTCATACAGTCAGAATCACGGAATACAAGAATTTAGTTAACAGTAATCTAAACCGATGCCATCGAAGAGCGCGACGCCATCGGTCATTAGTTTCACATATTTTCAAATCAAATTAATTGCTATTTTTAAAGCGTAAATTTAAATCAGAGAATTCCTCTTGCTAACTCAGCCCATTTCAGTTACAGAACTTTCGAGATACATCAGATCGGTTATTGAACACGAGTTCAGCTTCGTTTATGTGACCGGAGAAATTTCAAATTTCAAGAAACACACATCCGGGCATTTTTATTTTACTTTAAAAGATGAAAAGTCTCAGATAAGTGCCAATATGTGGGAATCGAGGAACAAGGAGCTGTTTTTTAATCCTGAAAACGGCATGAAGGTTTTGGTGAAAGGTAGAATTACAGTTTATGAAACACGCGGTTCGTATCAGATTGATATTTACGAAATGCAACCCGCCGGTTTAGGTGAATTGCAGTTTGCTTTTGAAAAACTGAAGCAGAAGCTGTTCGAGGAAGGATTATTTGATGAAACAAAAAAGAAAACACTTCCGGATTATCCTGAAAGGGTCGGAATAATAACTTCAGAATCCGGAGCTGCTCTTCAGGATTTTCTAAAAGTTACACAAAAAAGATATCCGATTGTCAAACTATACTTAATAAATGCAAGTGTACAGGGTGCCGGCTCAATCGGGAGCATAATAAGAGGCATCAGAACAGGGAACAGGGCAGATTTGAATCTGGATATACTTGTGATTGCAAGAGGCGGAGGTTCGATTGAAGATTTGTGGAGCTTTAATGAAGAGAAAGTCGCGAGAGAAATATTCAAGTCGGGTGTTCCTGTTGTGTCGGCCATCGGACATGAAATTGATTTTACAATTTGTGATTTCGTAGCTGATTTGAGAGCGCCGACTCCTTCGGCTGCTGCGGAAATGATCTTTCCGGATTTAAGAGAAATGTCGAAGAAAGTACTGGTTTATTCATCGGAACTGAGGAACATTATAGATTCAAAGCTGAATAATCTGAAAAGAGTTCTGGACAATTCATCAAGCAACTATTATTTCAGAAGGATCTCGGACATTGTGAATGAATATAAATTCAGACTGGATGAATATGAAAGAAGAATGGAAAACAAAATCAAAGAGAAGTTTAATAATGTCAAAACCATTTTATACACTAACGAAAAACTTCTGAACAGTCTGAGCCCGGAAAGGGTTTTGAAAAGGGGATTTACAATGGTTACAAAGAATAAGAAAGTAATAAGTAGCAGAGTAAAATTGAAAAAATATGATAATGTCGGAATTAGGTTTCATGACGGAGAAACGAATGCGGTGATAATTTAATTAGGAATTTAGAATTAGGAATTTATAATTTGGAATTAGTGCTTCTGTGAAACAGTTAGAAGATTTTGGTGTAATAATTTTCTAAGTGAACGTTTCCCGCCAAAATTTTTCGACTAAGCATTTAGAAGATTTTTAAAATAAAATAATTATGAAGAATAAAAAAGACGCAATGGAAAGCAAGGAAGAGCAGACATTTGAGAAATCCTTTAAGAGACTCGAAGAGATACTGAATAAGCTTGAGAATGAAGTTGAGGATTATTCATTGGAAGAAATAATCTCAAACTATCAGGAAGGCTTGAAGCTGCTTAAAATGTGCAGGGCGAAGCTTGATGAGGCTGAGCTTAAGATAGAGAAAATTAGCACTGAAGAAGAGAATTAAAAGCCTTATATTTGTCAAATGTCAAATGTCAAATGTCAAATGTCAAATGTCAAATGTCAAATGTCAAACGTCAAATGTCAAACATCAGATGTCAAATGTCAATTAGTAATTAGTAATTAGTAATTATAGAATTTTTCAAACAAAACTAAAAATTGAATGAGCGAGTATCATTTAAGCAATACGAAATATCTGAAGGACATTAACTATCCTGCCGATCTGAAAAAATTAAATTTAATGGATTTGAGAGCACTTGCCGATGAAGTAAGGGAATATCTCATTGATACTATATCAAAAATTGGCGGTCATTTGGGAGCGTCACTCGGAGTTTGTGAGTTGACCCTGGCGTTGCATTATGTTTTTAATACTCCGGATGATAAAATAATATGGGATGTGGGTCATCAGGGTTACATTCATAAAATATTAACAGGTAGAAAAGAAGAATTAAAAACGATAAGGCAGAAAGACGGCATCAGCGGATTTTTGAAAAGAAGTGAAAGTGAATATGATGTATTCGGAGCAGGACATGCTACAACTTCCATTTCAGCAGCGCTTGGAATTGCGACTGCAAGAGATTTTCTTGGAAAGAAAAATAAAGTAATCGCTGTGATCGGTGACGGGTCAATGACCGGCGGAATGGCTTATGAAGCGATGAATAACATTGGTCTGCTCAAGAAGGATATCATAGTGGTTTTAAATGATAATAAAATGTCAATAGCTCCGAATGTCTGGTCATTGCAGAATTATTTCAATGAGCTGATGACAAACGATACTTATAACAGATTCAGAAGCAAAGTCTGGGACATTACCGGAGCACTCGACAAAAAAACAAGTGATAGAATCAGGAGAGTTGCATCGAAAGTTGAGGGGGGATTGAAAGCTGTCATGACTCCGGGTATGTTGTTCGAAGCATTGGGTTTCAGATATTTCGGACCGGTAAACGGGCATAATGTTGTCAATCTAGTGAAAATGTTTGAGGACATAAATAAAATGTCAGGTCCTATACTTCTTCACATTCTAACAGAAAAGGGTAAAGGTCCGTCCTATGCTACAGACCATCCCCAGAAGATACATGCATTAAATCCTTTTGACAAATCTACCGGTGTAGAGCATAAAAAAGTAACGGCTACAACTTACACAAAAGTTTTCGGAACTGCATTAGTTGAGTTAGCAAAAAGAGATAAAAAAATTGTGGCTGTAAATGCCGCAATGCCGGACGGAACAGGTTTAAATTATATTCAGAATGAAATACCCGAACGTTATTTTGATGTTGGAATTGCAGAGCAGCATGCAGTTACATTCTGTGCAGGACTTGCAACGGAAGGTTTTACACCTGTCGCTGCAATTTATTCTACGTTCCTGCAGAGAGCATTTGATCAGATTGTGCATGATGTTGCGATACAAAAGTTGCCGGTTGTATTTGTAATGGACAGGGGAGGATTAGTAGGCGCAGACGGTCCGACACATCACGGAGTATTTGATTTAACTTACTTAAGACTGATTCCCGGAATGGTTATCATGGCTCCTAAAGATGAAAATGAATTAAGGAACATGTTGTTTACCGCAACACAATATAAAAGGGGACCAATCGCAATGCGATATCCGCGAGGCAACGCACTCGGCGTGAAGACAGACGATTTTGAGAAAATGGAAATCGGTAAAGGTGAAATTTTAAAGGAAGGAAAGGATGTTGCAATACTTGCAATCGGAAACATGGTTCACAATTCTATAATGGCTGCTGAGTTACTACAAAAGAATTACGGTATAAATGCAGAAGTCATTAATGCAAGATTTGTTAAGCCGCTTGACAGGGAACTGCTGTTTGATGTTTTCTCGAGATTCAATAAGATCTTGACCGTTGAAGACAATACGATTATCGGGGGATTCGGAAGTGCTGTTTCGGAATTTGCCGTTCAGCATAATTTTAAGAATGATATTCTGATTCACGGCATTCCGGACAGATTTATTGACCATGGTAAGCCGGAAGAACTTCATGAAGAGCTTAAAATAGATGCCAAAGGAATTGCCGAAGTTGTACGTGAATTTTTAGTTAAAGAAAAAGAGTATGTTAAAAAGTAAATTTATATTCCCGTTTGTATTTATAGTCGCTGTGATGTCCGGCTGTAATGATAATACAGTAGATACATCAGCAGGTGCAGCAAATGAAACCCTTATATACCAGTATGAAGGTTTAATTGAGGATGTTGGCGGAGATTGCTCTGCAGTTCAGATCAGAACAAGAAGTTACGGGATGTTTGATCTTACCAATTCAGACAGAATAAAATTTACATTCAATGGAATGTCGGATGCTGATCTCTCAAGCATTACTTTTTATTATTTAGACAATAACAACGAGCAGGTTAATCTTATCAATTTAACGGACAGGGAACAGATAAACAGTACTCAATCGGCAGAAGTCAATTCACCCCGTATAAATACTGAGATTTTTTCAAGAGTAACTTTAAAATCTTCAGTCTGCACAGGACAGATTTTCTTTTTATCTCTGAGAGATCTGAAAATTTATTCAATAACCGGATAAAACAGTGGAACTTACCCCTTTAATTTTAAACAACCATAGCGAACAGTCTATCAGAAAAAGTTTTAATAAAAACTCAAACGATAAAAAAGTTTATATTGAAACTTACGGCTGCCAGATGAATTATTCGGATACTGAAATAGTGCTTTCTGTACTGAGTGATTTCGGATATAATGAAACGGGTGACATTAATGATTCAGATGTCATATTATTAAATACATGCAGCATAAGAGAGCATGCAGAGCATAGAATTTATAAAAGACTTGATGATCTTAAAAAGTATAAGATGAGAAATCCGAATCTGGTAATCGGTATACTTGGATGCATGGCAGAGAGATTGAGAGTTGATTTGCTAAAGAACAGAAAAATAGTTGACGTGATTGTCGGACCGGATGAGTATAGGAAGGTTCCGCATCTGATTGATAATGCAATTGAAACGGGTGAAAAGGGTATAGCCGTCAAGCTGTCACGAGTGGAGACATATGATGATGTGACTCCTCTCAGAAGGGAAGGCGTGACAGCGTGGATCTCGATAATGCGGGGATGTGATAAGTTCTGTACATTTTGTGTTGTGCCTTTTACAAGAGGTAGAGAGCGAAGCAGAAATCCTTTGAATATAGTAAATGAAGCTAAGAGATTGTCAGATGAAGGTGTAAAAGATATATGGCTTCTCGGACAGAATGTTAATTCATATTTGTTTGATGGAACAGATTTTTCTGATTTATTAAAGGATGTTGCAGTCAGTGTTCCTGGTGTCAGGATCAGATATACAACCTCGCATCCGTATGATCTTTCAATGAAATTACTGGAAACTATGGCAGAGTATGAAAATATTTGTAATTATATTCATCTTCCTTTGCAATCCGGTTCAGACAGAATTTTAAAATCAATGAACAGGCTTTACACGGTAGAACAGTATATGAAAGTGATGAAAAAATCCCGCGAGATGATGCCCGGTATTGGACTTTCAACCGATATAATTTCATGTTTCCCGGGAGAAAATGAAGAAGATCATAAGATGACTCTAGATGTGATCCGTGAAGTCAGATATGATGGAGCTTATACATTTGTTTACTCTCGAAGAGAAAACACAAAAGCATATTACATGAAGGAAGACATTGATGAGGAGACAAAGAAAAAGCGGCTGGATGAAATAATTACTTTACAAAGAAAAATTTCCGTAGAAATTAATAAGGAATTGGTGGGAAAGACCAAGCCGGTTTTAATAGAATCGCTGAGCAAGAAGTCGGACGAATTTTACATGGCAAGAACTGATTGTAATAAGTCAGTAATAATTCCTGTAGAAACCGGACATGTGAATGAAATCGGCGAGCTGATTATGAAAAAGAAAAACAAGATTGGAGACTTAGTGAATGTCAGAATTAATAAGGCAAACTCGGCGACACTTTTCGGAGAAGTGGTTTAATCAATTACAAATTACAAATTACAAATTACAAATTACGAGTTACGAGTTATTTTAAATTAATACTCAATACTCAATACTCAATACTGAATTGGCAGACAGATTAAGCTTAATTGTATTTTATTTATTTGGATTTATTGTCCGTTTGCTGCCATTGATGTTAGTTCAAAGACTTGGTAAACTAACAGGGTTATTTTTTTTTATCTCCTTCCCATCAGAAAGAAAACAGCACTCCATAATTTAGACCTTTGCTTCCCGGAAAAAGATCAGATCTGGAAAAATAAAATCGCAAAAGAATCTTATATTAATCTCGGGATAAATTTATTTGAGTTTTTTTATCTCCCAAAGTTCAGCAAAAAGTTGATCACAAAAATTATAAGTATTGATAATGGGGATATAGCCGAGAGAGCTATAGAAAAAGAGAATGGGATAATCTTTGTCAGCGGACATATATCGAACTGGGAGCTGATGGCGTTTTGCTTTCCTTATCTGTATGGTCAAAAGCTGAATCTGATTACTAAAATTCAGGCCAGTAAAGGACTCAACGAGGAAATCAACAAGTACAGAAGCCTGAGCGGGAATGAAATGATAGAAATCGGATTTTCATTAAAAAAGATTTTTGAAAAGTTAAAGTCAGGAGAGTACATTGGATTTCTTGTTGACCAGTCTGCACATCCCGATTATTCTTCCTATATAGATTTCTTCGGACATAAGACCGCTGCTTTTTCCGGACCGGCAAAAATTTATTTAAAGCAACGACCTGAGCTTGTACTGGGATATCTGATAAGGAAGCCGGATTACAGTTATGTGCTAACTTTTGAAAATGTTAACAGCAGTGATCTTACAGAATATGCAGAGGAAAATATAACCGAACTTACACAGAGGATTCAGAACGGAATTGAAACTGCCGTCCGGAGAAATCCAGGTCAGTGGCTTTGGCTTCATAAAAGATTTAAACACATGAAGGACAGGTGAAAAGAATTTTAATCATCCAAACTGCTTTTCCGGGAGATGTGATATTAACACTGCCGTTACTTCAGGTTTTGAAAAAAAAATATCCGGACGCCGGAATTGATTTTCTATGCATTCCGCAGACTTCGGATTTGCTTAAGCACAATCCTTATGTCGGTGAAACTATTATTTACGATAAAAGAAAATCAGGCAATAAAGAATTTTTCAGAATAATTAAAAATCTGAAGAAGAAAAAATATGATCTCATTATATCACCTCACCGTTCAGTCAGGTCAGCTCTGATTAGTAAGTTTTCTCTTCCTCAGAAATCAATTTCATTTGATACTGCCGGCATGAGCTTTATGTATGATGAAAAGGTTGAATACATTGGGAAGCTCCATGAGATACAAAGAAATCTAAAATTGCTTGAGCCGCTTGGAATCAAAGAGGATAAGATAATCAAACCAGAAATATTTTCAGACACGGAAGAGAAAAATAAAGTTGATGAGTATCTCATCTCTAATGGTATTACTCCACGCAAAAAATTTATTTGCATTGCTCCGGGTTCAGTCTGGTTCACAAAGAGATTTCCCGAAGATAAATTTGTAAAAGTTTGTGATTTGCTGAAAAGTATCGATGTCAAAATTGTGTTAACGGGTGGTGAACAGGACAGAGAGTTTACAGAGTCTATTTTAAATAAATCAGTGAATGAGAATATAATTAATTCAGCCGGAAAATTTTCTATTACAGGATCAGCTGAGATAATAAAACAAGCTGCATTGCTTTTAACAAATGATTCAGCTCCGCTTCATATCGCAAATGCGGTTGACACAGATGTAATAGCAATATTCGGTGCAACGGTTCCGTCTTTCGGATTTTATCCGTACGGAGAGAATGATGTTATAATCGAAACGAACGGCTTGAAATGCCGCCCGTGCAGCATTCACGGAGGGAATAAGTGTCCGATAAATACTTTTGTTTGTATGATGAATATTAACGAGGAGAGAATTGTTGATTCAGTCATTTCATTTTTGAAATAATTTTCTGCTGTTGTTGGTGTTTCACAGAAGTATGCGGGAATGACAACCAAAGCTGAGTAGCATACTTAAACGTTTTGGACGGATGTTCAAATTATTGGGAACGCCAAATTATTATTTCATTGCCTTTACATTCAGAAGAATCTATTTTCTAAAAATTCAAAATAGAGAATTTTCATAAATCAGAAAGGAAACAAAATGAATAACAAACTATTACTTTTTTTATTTATCGGATTTCTTTTATTCTCGACAAACTCTTACAGTAATCCGCTGCAAGGTGATTATATCGTAGGCACCGGCGGAAATTATACCACAATAGGGGCAGCGGTTGCAGCATTGAATTCATCAGGCGTCAGCGGTCAGGTCAGATTCAGGATACTTGCCGGAAATTATGCCGAATCAAATACTCTCGGACCTTTTGCAAATTCAAACAGCTCAAATACCGTAACATTTGAATCGTTCGACAATCTGGCAAGCTCCGTTGTAATCACATCTCCCTCTGAATTTGTTTTCAGATTCGAAAATGCAAAGCATTATATAATCCGCGCATTGACCATTCAGAATATATCCATGCATGACAGTTGTCAGAACCTTAAAATAGCTGATAATAACTTTACCAATCACAGCATTACAGCAGGATCTTTCGGTGATCCTATCCTTGCACTTAATATAACGGGAAACAAGAACCTTGCCGGCATTATGATCAGCACCGCTAATACACAGGTGCAGAGTATCCGGATAACGCACAATGATTTTTCTCCTCTTTTTTCATCACTGACTCTGGATAATATTACTGATTTAACAGTCATGGAGAATACAAATCTTGCAACAATGATAGCCGACCATATAACTAATTTTGTTTTTGCAAACAATGAGCTTTACTCGAGTAATGTATATGATAACATTATAAAGATAAGATGGTGCTTCACAATCATCATGAAGAATAATTTTATTCAGAGTGAAGATCAAACTGCAGGTTCATATTTCTATAATAGTAATAATTTCATCTGCGCTAATAATACTTTCAGAAATCAGGGTAATTATACTACGCTGACATGTGACAGCTGCTCTATTGATCTACAAAATAATATTTATCAAAATTCCTCTCCGGGAAATGCAGTCAGTTATCGTTTTAATATTGGAGTTTCTTCAGATTACAATACATATTACCGCGGGTTATTTGACTACTTCATTGAAGTAAACGGGAATCAGATGTCTATTCAGGAGTATCAAAATTACACTGGCAATGATATGCATTCAAAACAGCGAGCAGTAAATTTTGTAAGTTCAGTCAATAGCCATCTTGATCCTGTTCATAGCGGCGATGAACTGCTAATTGGTGTTCCTCTGGCGGAGGTTACAGAAGATATAGATGAAGAGCCGAGACATTCTCTTTATCCATATCAGGGAGCAGATGAACTGTCTCAAATTCTCCCGGTGGAATTGTCATCATTCACTTCAATTGTTAGTGACTATGACGTCGTACTTTCATGGACGACAGAGTCGGAAAATAATAATGCAGGTTTTGAAGTAGAGAGAAAAGAAGAAGAGATATGGCAGGCGATTGGATTTGTAAATGGAAATGGAAATTCAAATACTCCGAAAAAGTATTCCTACATTGACAGAAATCTGAATACCGGAATTTATTATTACAGATTAAAGCAAATTGATCTCAATGGAAATTTCGAATATCATAATTTAATAAATGAAGTTGTAATAGGAATTCCTGATAAGTTCAGCTTGTCACAGAATTATCCCAATCCATTCAATCCCGAAACAAATATCAGCTATAGTATTCCGTCAGAGCAATTTGTAAGACTGATCATTTATGATCTGACAGGTAAAGAAATTTTAACGCTTATAAATGAAGTTAAGCCGCCCGGCCGTTATGAAATAACTTTCAATGCAACTTCACTATCGAGCGGGATTTATTTTTATAAAATTGCCGCGGGTTCATTTGAAGAAGTGAAGAGAATGACAGTTGTTAAGTAATTGAAGTTTAGAATTATGAATGGGCATGGATGAAAATTGCTATAACCTTTGCTCCAGGAGTATTTGATTATGGAATAAGTGATGCATTTATTCATGATATGCCACCTGGTCAGCCGGATATAAATAAATATAATGAACTTAAAGGTATTTTTAAAATGGTTTGCTTATGTTAGTAAAAACTATGATGAATATTAAATTTGTTCGAGTGTTAGGCTTTAGAGTCATCATCTTTATCAAGTCGTTTTCGTAATCCATCTCCGCTTAGAATAGGAGCTTTGTCATATTTCCATTCACATTCTTTTTTTGAAAATTTCTAATCCAACAATATTTATGACAGATGTCCTTATATTAAATAAAAATTTTCATCACATTCATTCCTTAAATTCATTCAACACAACGAATGATCCGGTCATTCTTTAATTTCCTTTATATATTTTTCCTGAAGCAACTTTGCTGCATCGGTTACTCTTGGTCCGGGTCTGAACATAATGTTATCATCTATAAGGATTATCCGGTTGTTCTTGACCGCTTTAGTGTCTTTCAGATGCCTTCTTATCTCATCTATAAAATTCTGTGTCTTGGCGGTATTATTTGTATCAGTAGGAAATATTATGCACCCGGGATTCTTTGAAATTACATCTTCATAATTAATGACAGGATAATCAATGGATGCATTCTTATACAAATTATGAATGCCGGCAAGAAATAAAATATCATTTACAAAAGTATTACCATTGGCTGTCATCAGAGGATTTACAGAAATCATTATTAATGCAGTATCAGAATACATGGTATCCCTTGACACGAAGACATCCATTTTATCATTTATGTCTTTAATCAAACTATCGGCTAAATATTCTTTACCGGTAATCTGGCCGAACTCCTTAATCATTTTTATAATCCCGCTTATATTCTGAGCATTACTTACAAATACTTTAAGCCCAAGATTCCTCAGCGTCTGATAAGTAGGATTAGAAATATTTTCTACATTCATGATAATGAGATCAGGATTTAAAGATGTTATCACTTCATAATCCGGACTTAAATAACTTCCGGTCTTAGTTTTGGTTTTTACGCCCGGAGGATAATCGCAGAGATCAGTAACTCCAACCAGCATTGAATCTGCTCCAATGGCAAATATTGCTTCGGTAATATTCGGAGCAAGTGAAACAATTCTTTTAGGGTTTGAATCGAAATTGACTACGACTCCTGCATCATCTTTAATCTGGAATTTGGAATTTTGGATTTGGGGTTTGTCGGTGCAGGAGGAGAAAAGTGATAGTGCGATTAGAATGAGAATGAAATGTGAAATGCTAGAAGCTAGACTAGAGACGCAAGGCGTAAGATGTGAATCGTGAATCGTCAATCGTGAATCGTGAATCGTCAATCGTGAATCGTGAAT
>CAYNTN010000090.1:0-19714 GCA_964399995.1 uncultured Ignavibacteriaceae bacterium | reverse complement strand
AAATGAAATTATCCAGAAATTTATCCGGGCTTCAGCTTGGAATTTTCATTCTACTTGTATGCTGCACCGGAGTTCTCGGATATTTGTTTTATGATTCATATAGGGCAAACATCCAGAACCGTGAATTAATAGCAGATGCAAGAATTGAAAATAAAGATTTGTCACAGGACCTGGAAATAATCAAAGACAAACACGAACTCCTTAAAAAGGAAGTTGAAGTCCTGAAAACAAAAATTAAAAATGTAAGCTATAAGAAAAAATACAAGAACAAGAAGCGCTTGTACTCAGCCGGAAAAAACAGTAAGTATAAAAAAGGAAAAGTTAATTACAAAAAACTGTACTATGAACTTAAAAATAAATGTTCAAAAAAGAAGTATTATAAAGGCAGCAGTTATAAAAAATCTGGAGTTAAGAAAAATAGTTATAAAATGAATACTTATAGAAAATACAGTTACGGAAGTTATAAGCGAAGATAATTTTTTTCTAAATTAATTTTTGAAAATCCGCAGAGCAAATTTTTACTCTGCGGATTTTTTATTTTTAAGGGCGGACCACACTTATAAACATGTTTGAGTTGTTTACTGCAATGATGAGATCGGATAAGTCAGTCAGGTTGTCACCGTTCACATCTGAATTTATGTATCCGGTAGCAAAACTTGCGGCATCATTATTTATCCCTACTATATCCGTCAGGTCTATATTGCCGTCCTGATTTACATCTCCGCTGTATATTGCGAATCTGAACGGAGATGAATTAACTTGTTTCAGATTGTTTCCGAATGCAACGTATTGTGATAAGGTAAAATCATATACACTTTTACCGCTCAGTACATAAGTTACAGGAAAAGCGCTCCAGGTTTCCAGAGAATTTCTGTGTTTTGTCTGAAGATAATATTCACCAGACGAAGCATTTGAAAAAGAAAAAGAACCGGTAAGAGTTAAAGGATCAATGAATGCAGTAGATGAATCTTCAATTGAATAAGGTGAAACGGAATTTCTGAGATATAATTTTGCTGTATCTCCAACTCTCATATTATTATTTGAAAGATCATAAAATCCTTCGACGATCAGACTGAGATCTAAAATACCGGCTACCTGCAGCTTTGCAAGGAAAGAATTCATGTTCCCGGTGCCTGACACTGTGATCGAATCGAAAGCTGCTGTTGATGAAAAATTTCCTGAGATAAAAACATTTCCGTAATTATCCAATGAAATATCATCAACCCTGTCCCCGCCTGTTCCGCCTACTCGCCTTCCCGCTAATATATTTCCGTTCCGGTCATATTTCAATAAGAGAATATCAGTGGAGCCGCCTGATGAAGTAATAATGTTATTTCCCCAATTCACAGAACTTCTTAAAAATCCGGCAAGATAGACATTATTGAATTTATCAACTGCAATAGAGTTCACTTTTGCCTTTCCGGCATCACCCGTTATCGACGGAGTATTGGGGACTTCCCTGAGCCAGAGGAAATTACCTGAGGCATCAATCTTTGTAAGAAAAAAATCATAAACCCACTGATTACCCTGCGCTTGAATAGTACCGAACATAAAGCTTCCGATTAAATTCCCTGATGCAAACAGATTTCCGGTGTTGTCGCAGGCAATATCTATGCTTGAAAAAGTTACATCTTCAACAAACCTTGACCACTGGTAATTTCCCGATGAATTATATTTTACAATATATACATTATATGTAAAAGATGAAGTTGAAGTATGTCCGCCAAAGTTAATATTGCCGTTGCCGCAGGAGCCGGCTGCGAAAATATTTCCCGCCTGATCTATATCAATCCCGCTAATCCCCCTGACAGGAGTCTGCAGTATGCTCATCACTTCATTTCCATTCAAATCGAATTTCTTAATAAATCCTTCAAAGAAATTTAATAAGCCGGCAAAGAGGTAGCTGTCGTGAATTTTAAATGCATCAATCCTTATATCAGATGAATAGTCAACATTAATATTTTTTTTCCATACAAAGTCACCGTTTTGATTCAGCTTGATCATAAAATAGTTCACAATAAACCCGCTGCCGGTATTCAGAATATAGTTTGACTGATCGATCCACAGTGTATCCATGAATGAGCCGGAGAGGTAGATGTTTCCGTTTAAATCTGTCTGAAGTCCGTCAACAATTACTTTACCGTAAAATATTTTATTGAACATCAGTAATCCCGAAGAAGTGTATTTTTTTAATGATACATCGCCGTAATACCCGCCGAAAGAAACCTTGAAGTTATTAATGCAAGCAAGCAGCGAGTTACCCTGAGGATCGGTCTCGGATACAAAAGATGTAATGTCCGGATTAAACTGAATATTGTGAGACTGATGGTTTACCCATTTAAAACTCTGAGCTTTTAAAGACAATGAAAATAAATTCAGCGCTCCGGTGATCAGCAGAATAATAAATAATTTAGTTTTCATGATAATTTGGATTTGATTAAGTTGGAATATTTTAAGCCAGGTTTTTGGTTTATACAAATATATAAAAATGATAACAATTCATATAAACCAAAATCTGATAAAATGTAGTATTCAGAATTGCCAATTGATTTGGTCGGTTCTAAAAGAAAAGTCATCTCACTAATTTACACTAGAACTTTTTGATACAATTTGAGTAAATTAGTGCCAGTTAGAGACGAAAAAAACTTCAATCATTATTAAATAACCCTGAATCAAAGTTATGAAAAAATATTTACTTTTATTTTTTCTATTTGTGAACATCAATGCTTTTTCTCAGACGACCGGAAAGAACATAGTGATAGGTACTATAGACAGTCTTTATTCAAATATTCTGAATGAATATCGGAAGATATGGGTATATGTTCCTGACAAAGGTAATGGTTTGTTCAGTAAGAAGCTCTATCCTGTGGTTTATCTGCTTGACGGTGATGCTCATTTCCAATCGGTAGCAGGGATAATTCATCATCTGAGTGAAACATACGGTAATTCTGTCATTCCGGAAATGATATTAGTTGGCATTTTGAATACTGACCGTAAGCGCGATCTTACACCGACACAAGTTTCCGTTGCTCCCTATCTCGACAGCACTTATCTAATTACAACAGGCGGAGGAGATAATTTCAGGAAATTCATGAAGAACGAGCTTTTGCCATATATAGAATCTGTTTATCCGGCATCTCCGTACCGGATGATAATTGGACATTCATATGGCGGATTAACTGTCTTAAGTACTTTGATCAATCAACCCGAAATGTTTAACACCTATGTATCAATCGATCCAAATCTCTTCTGGAGTGACAGGAAACTGCTGAAGGATTTTAAAAATGTTTTGGGGAAGGAAAACCTGAACGGAAGAACATTATTTCTTGCAGCAGCAAATACAATGCAGCCGGGAATGGACACTTCGGATGTTTTAAAAGATACGAAAGATAACACGCTTCACATAAGAACAATACTTGAGCTCGCAAAATATCTTGATTCAAATCCGATAAACGGTCTGCGATTTAAATGGGAATTTTATGAAAAAGAGGATCACAGTTCCGTTCCTCTTATAGCAGCGTATGATGCATTCCGTTTTATATTTGATTATTATAAATTTACATCAGAGACAGATCCTGAGCTTCCTTCTGCGAAGGAATTGTCTGATCACTTCAAGATGGTTTCCGGGAAATTTGGATATGAAATTCTGCCGCCTGAAGACTATGTAAATTCATCAGGTTATTATTTTTTGCAGTCAGGAAATTTTAATAAAGCCTTTACATTTTTTAATCTGAATCTGTTAAACTATCCTGACAGTTTTAATACCTATGACAGCATGGGTGATTATTATGAAGCTAAGGGTGAAATAGAGAAGGCAAAAGAATTTTTTATAAAAGCTACAGAGCTGAATGATAATCCGGCAACACGACAAAAACTTGAAGGACTTTCAAAATAATTTTTTAATTTTAAATGAATCCACATGAAAGATGTTGAAATATTAAAATACTTAATCTATTTTAAATTAATTAAATTAAACTTTTGTTATAATTTGGTAATTAACTTTATATGGAAACTACAGAGAAAAAAAAGACATTCGGGGAAATTCTCAGAACAGAGCAATTAGTGCTTGTTGATTTTACTGCAACCTGGTGCGGTCCCTGCAAAATGATGAAACCAATTCTCGATGATCTGAAATCACAGATCGGAAATAAGGCTATGATACTTAAAATTGATGTGGACAAAAATCCTCAAGCATCTGCAGCTTACAATATTCAGGGTGTACCGACTTTAATTCTTTTTAAAAACGGGAAAGTTGTGTGGAGACAGTCAGGTGTGGTTCCTGCAAATGTATTAAAGCAACTGATAGAACAGCAGTTAGCAGTTAGCAGTTAGCAGTTAGCAGTTAGCAACGATTCACGATTCATGATTCACAATTCACGATTCACGATTCACGATTCACGATTCTTACTTTCCTTCATCAGCTCCATCATCGGAATTTTCTTTACTTTACTTTCCAGCCAGTACAGAATATTAAACGCATCAAATGCATTTTGCTCCAGAGGGTCATCTTTAATTTCTTCAAGCTCATGCTTCATTTCAACAAACATGGCATCCAGTTCTGTCATGGATTTAATTCTGAATGATGTTCTAAGATATTTAAGAATGATATTTTCATATTTATATACCCTGTTTCTTTTGCTGATGAAATGATAGACTGATTTTAGCACATACTCAAGAGAATCAAAGTATCCGAGTTCAAAATATGAGATCAGGTAAACTATCCTTGAATAGCACTGATAATCCTGTGACAGATCGGTTTTTTCCAAGTTAATGATTTTCCCCATCCAGTAAATACTTTTATCAAATTTATTTCTTACAAAATTCGACGTGCCCATAAAGTAGTATAATATTATTCTCTGACTTAATGAAATTCCGGATTCATATTTTAGTAAATCTCTGTCAACCTCAAAGTCAACATCTTCAAGACCTTTACTGTCAAGAACTTCAAAGCATTTTGAAATTTTCAGAATAGTAAGCGAATAAAAAATAAAAATTTTATTTATGTCTGATATTTGCTTTGGGTATTTTTTCTCCAGACTACTTAATTTTGTGTAAGTTTTCTCGAAGTCATCGAATCTTTTTGTCCTTATCTGGCTTGTCAGAAGATTATTAAGCGCGAATATATAATTATCAAGTTTACCCCCCGTCTTGTGAAGATTGTCTTCCCATAGTTTTTCATTTTCCAGAATATACCCGTATCCTTTTTCAAAATTGTTTTTAATACTCTGATACTGGAGATTCATTGTATTGAAAAGTGTTTTATTGAAGAATGTTTTGGCATTGTTCACATCTTTAAGCAATGGGTTGTCAAAGAATTTATCCAGTTCAGCAGTTTCCTCTTCATTCCGAGTCAGCCCGGTTCCGAATTTGCTGACAAAGTTTCCGAATGTGTCGTTTAGAAAGTAATAGTCAAGATTATTTTTTAATATATCAAACAATTCAAACTGTTCTTTGAAAATCAGTTTTACTTTTTTTGCATAATCATCATTATTAAATGTATATTTATAGATCAATCTTTCCCTGGACAGAATTTCTGACAGGTATTGATGCTTATCGGTATCCTTTGCTAACTTCTTTGCTTTCAAAAGAATTTTCAGACTTTGCGAATACAGCAGCCTGTCAAACAGAAGTTCAGACTGTGAAATAAGATTCCTGATAAGAATTGTATCTTTATTTTCTTTGTGATACTGAGTGATGGATGATAAAATCATGTTGTACAGATAGTTTTTATGAAAGGAAAGATTTTTCAGAAACTTACCTGTATAACTTCCGGATTTTACTGATTCTTCATTATAAACTGTTCCTTTTGATACCTGTGAAACAATTTCATCAAAGAATTTCAGATAATTACTCCCTTCATTATCCATAAAAGCTCCTGCAAACTTCTTAAAATAACTTTTTTCCTGTTTACTGAGTGACTTAACAAGTTGAAATATTTCATCTGAAGATTTCACGGAGTCTAAGGTTAATTTTAGTTTTATTAGTTTAAAATACTAAATTTCTCATGAAATTGAACATTTTTTTTCTTTCCTAATAATTTAGCAAACTAAGAATAGACAATAATCGATTTTGCAGAACTAACTATTCAATTTATTTTTGTAAAAGAAATTTTGGACATCATCCCTGACAAAGATTTTTTCTTCGTTCTTTATTACTCTCCATTGCTATCAGGGATGATGGCGGGTGAAAGCAAAGCTCCTTTTATAAGGAGCTGAGCTTAGCCCAAATTGATAAAAAACTATTTCATAAAATAATCATTCAATGGGAGATGTAATGAAGAAGAACTACATTTTTTCCGCAATCTGTTTTATTTCCATATTCTTTTCCTCTTGCTCTGAATCATTTTCTCAGATGTACTGGAATCAGGCAGCTTCTTTTGCCGGAAATTCATCGAGCTATATCAGCGTACCAAACTCGTCTTTGCTTGACATCACAGGCAGCTTTACTCTGGAAGCCTGGGTAAATCCGGCAACCATTTCCGGTTCATCAAAAGGAATTATTTCCAAAGGCGGAGCTCTCGGGACTTCACTGAAATACTGCCTGAGAATGTTTAACGGTAGAATCCTGGTTGCAACTAACGGCGCTCAGCGGCTTATTTCAAAAACCACAACAGTACTGAGTATCAATGTTTGGACACATGTTGCTGCAACTTATAATGCTTCTACAGGTCTGTTTACTTTATTTATAAACGGTATTACAGATACTTCTGCAACAGTTGCAGGAGCGACCCCGACAACAAATTCGGATTCACTCTTCATTGGAATTTCAGGAGCTTCAACTCCATTCAACGGAAGATTAGATGAGGTGAGGGTATGGAATACGAATAATTCCAATATTCTGGTTCTTGCTCTATTTAAATCCTCGGTAGGAGCCAGCGGTGATCCTTTTAATAACCTTGCACTTTCTCTTCCATTTCAGAACAACACCGGAGCAAATCCGCTATTTTCTGTATCGGATCACTCAGATGTATCCAATATTGTGACTTCAAAAAATGTATCTGCTTTTGATCTGAAGGACAGACCATCTAAATTTCTCCAGTTCAGCGACTGCGTAAGCATTCAGTCTACAGGAGTACTGACCGGAAACGACCATCCGAGTCTTAGTCCCACAAGTGAATTGACTATTGAATTCTGGATTTTTCCAAAACTGGATAATTACGGACTGCTTTTTAAAGGCTCTTACTCCACATTTCAGCCTGATTATGGAATGAGAGTAATAGACGGAAAACTTACTGCATACATTAACAATACTCCCATACCTTCAAATGATTCTGTAAAGAAAGAAATATGGTCACATGTTGCATTTACTTATTTTGGTGCGACTGGCAGGTATGAATTTTTTATTAACGGCAAACCCGGCTCCTCAGGCAATATTACACCAGGAAACATAATTGACGGACCTGATTCATTGGCGTTAGGAGGATATCCGTTTGTAACGGGATTTTCGGGATTCCTTGACGAGTTCAGAATTACGCATGATCTGAAATCCATCAGTGAGATAAACAGCCAGATGTTTAGTTCAATAAATGAAACCAACGACAATGACGCGGTTGTGAATGCCGTTTATAATCTGGATGCTTCCACTCTTCCAAGTACAGATAATGCTCCAAGATTAAACCTTCGCGGCAGCATAGCTTTCAATTTTAACACGGGATTTTTTAACAACTTCCCGCAGTCTCCTTTAAATAATTTTACTTCTTCAAATTTTCAAAGCGGATATTACCTTAATATGCCGCAAAAAAGAATTCCTGCTTCAGGGTCAACGGGCACAATCAGAGATACAATAGAAATTCTTTCATCTGACATCATAACAGATTTAAACATATATGTTGCAATAAATCATACAGCAGAAAATAATCTGAGACTTTCAATTACAAATCCTCTCGGAGCATCAGCTGAATTTTATGCAAATATTTTATTGACAGACAGTACTGATAATATTGTTACTGTTTTCGATAATGATGCAGACAGTTCTCTTATTTCAGGCAGATACATAAACTTCGGTCCGAAAATCAAGCCGCTGCTTGATCTGGATGCAATATTTTCCGGTGACAATACAAAAGGAAAATGGATACTGACAGTTGTAGATGAAATTGCCTCTGATACAGGTACATTAATCAGCTGGGGTCTGCAGTTCAATAATAAAAGTTCACTTCCATTTAATCTTGAATGCTCCTCACTTGTAGAAGGTTTTTATAATTCAGCAACGGATTTGCAGATTGCAGATACTATGAGGTATTATCTTCGTTCGGCTATATTTCCCTATCCTGTCATTGATTCCTCCAAAGCCTTCGTAAATGCAAACGGAAATGCTTCCGTCCTTTTTACAAGGGCACAGCAGCATACAAATTATTTTCTTGTGCTGAAGCACCGCAATTCAATTGAAACCTGGAGCTCAACGGTAATAAAGTTCTCCCAGTTTACTAAAGAGACTCAGTATAATTTCACTGATCTGGCATCCCGGGCATTTGGAAATAACATGAAACAGGTTGATACCTCACCTGTCAGGTTTGCGGTATTCAGCGGGGATATTGATCAAAACGGTTTTGTAGATCTGAATGACATAACTATTGCTTTCAATAATGCTTCGGCATTTCTTGGGGGATACACAATTTCTGATGTAAACGGCGATAATATTACTGACCTTTCAGATGTACTTTTAACTTTCAACAATTCGAGTGCATTCGTCAGCAAAATTACACCTTAGAAATAATTAGTAATTAATAATTAAGAATTAAGAATTAATCAGTAATAAGTGAAATTCATCTCAAAATGGTAAGAATATTATTCAATAAATAAAATTAGTTAGTCTTGAAATTATATTTTACCACTAAACACACTAAGCACACTAAGCACACTAAGAAAAAATAATTTTAAAAAAAATATCTTTGTGCTCTTAGTGTACTTAGTGGTAAAAAAAATATCGCTTTTTAGATAGTATAAAATAAGATATGAACAAATAACATTTTCAATTTTGGTACTGGCTATGCTAGTTTAGGAATTACGAATTACATTTTTTTAGCCTTCCGTCAGAGTACCCTATCGCGTATAATAATTCGACAGCTTTTGTGAGTGTGAAGAAACCGTGAGGTGTGGTGGAGTGGGTTGAGTTGTTGAGTGGTTACTTACTCGACTACTCAACTACTCAACTACTCGACTACTCGACTACTCGACTACTCAACTACTCAACTACTCAACCAACTTCAAAGGGATTCCTCGTAAATTTCTTGCGGCAATTTTTCACGGGGAGTTACTTCATAGAAAGCAAAATATGATTTATATTGGAAAATATAATTTAACCTTTTGGAAAAGAATTAGAAATATTTTGGACACTAATGGTTTTATATATCTCATGAAAAATATGAATCATATAAATTATGAAAGGAATTTAGTAACTTAATACCTAAATAATAATCAAAACAAGTATGACCGGCAAAAAATTTACATCTGAAGAAGCAAAACAAATTGGCGACAAACTTGGAGTTAAGTGGGATAAGTTTGATGAGAATCAATTAAGAGATGGAATGAATGTTGAGCTTGAACATGGACGGAGAGATCCCGAAACTAACGTAACTAATGATGATCCCATTTTGACCGGGAAAATTGCATTAGCACATCTTAAGGAATTTCCGGATTATTATATCAGGCTTCAGAAAATGGAGAAGGAAGCCGACGAGTTTTGGGGGAAGAAAAAGACTGACAACCATTGATTGCATGTCATTAAAAATATTTGCACCTGCAATGAATACACATGATTAATGAGAAATTTCTAAATGAAAAAGAATAAATAGTTATCAGACATTTTGTCAGCTTACAATGTTACAGGTTTTCCAGAATACCACGGTAATCTCTCCCAATGGGAATAGAGATTCCATTAACCTCAACTGTTTCAGCATTATACGATTCTATCTTATTCAGAGAAATTATAAAAGACCTGTGAATACGTTTGAATAAGTTCGATGGCAAATGACTTTCAATTTCATTGGTGCTCATTTTTGACAAATATTGTTTTTTAGTTGTTATAATTTTAACATACTCCCGCTGACTTTCAATATATACAAGCTCTGAAAATAAAATTTTCACTTTCTTTTTTTGCACATTCACAAAAATAAAATCTTTACTCTTCGAGTCTTCATTTAGTTTATATTTATTGATCTGTGCGGATTTTACTTTATTTACTGCACATAAAAACCTTTCGAATTCAAATGGTTTTAAGAGATAATCGGTGACATTTAAATTGAATCCCTCTATAGCATATTTATGATAGGCTGTTGTAATAATTACATTAGGAGTATTAGTAAGAGTTTTCAGAAAAGTGATACCTTTTAATTTTGGGAGATGAATATCCAAGAAAATAAGATCGATATCATTCTTTTGCAGATAATCAGTGGCTAAGATGGCATCTTTAAATTTTCCCGTTAATTCAAGGAACGGAACCTGAAGAATGTAATCGGATAAAACTTTTACCGCTAATGGCTCATCTTCTATAATAATACATTTTATTTTAGACATGGCTGGTCAGATTAATTTTTAAATCAGATGTAAAATCTGATTCCGCCTGCCTTACAGACAGGCTGAAATCCTTATAAAGTAATTCCAGCTGGCGTCTCAGATTAGAAAGTCCGATATTTTGCTTTACATCCGTTCCTTCAGAAAATTTATCAGTAGAGTTTTTTACAATTAATTTTAGCTGATGACTCTTCACGGAAAGATGAATATCAATAAAAGGAAGATCTCCTGTTTCAGAAACACCATGCTTAAAAGCATTTTCTATCAGAGGTATAAGTAAAAGAGGAGGCACCGCCTGGTTTAAATCTTCAATGTCATAGTTAAAATTGATATATAAGGAATCATCATAACGCAATTTTTCAAGAGCAATATAATCAATTATGATTTTCAATTCCTGCTCAATGGATATATATTCTGTGCCTGTCTCATACAGAATGAATCGTAATATTTTTGACAAACGCATAATTGATTCTGATGCCAGATCAGACTTATCCCTTGCCAGTGAATAAATATTATTCAAAGTATTAAATAAAAAATGCGGGTTTGTTTGTGATTTGAGATAATTTAATTCTGCTTCCTGCTTTTCAATTCGCAGCTGCTGGGAAGCGTGTTTTAGTTTTACATGATTATATATGTGTATGATAATTGCAAAAAAGATTACAGACATTATACTGTATGACAACTGTTGTGTAGCACCATACTCTGCTGAACTGAAAGTTGTCAATGACTTATAGGTATGCAGGCTGATCCCGATTAACCTCCATGCATACAAACCCCATGAGTATAACATGACATAAACAAATATGGCAGGAATAGCAGCAAGAATATTATAAAAGATGCTTCTCCTTTTCCGGCTGATATAAGGAATTGAATATTCAAAAAGAAAAAAATTTATAATTGTAACATAGGCGGCACGCCAGGTATTGTTTCCTCCCCGTTCGAAAAATGTTTCCGGATTGTTTACAATCTCACTAAACTGCCATAGCAATAAATAAGCAAGCGCTACCAACACGTAAAACCTGATCCTCTGTAAGTTAGCTGTTACCTTCATCCGGGACTTAGATAAAATTTAACAAATGTAAATTGTGAGAAGTACAATTGATTTAATTGCAATCAATGTAATAATAAAAGTCATTCTAAAAAATTGAAAAGATAAGAAGAGTAAAAATCAGTGTTAGTCTTTGCTAATTATTTGATAGACAAAAATATGTTGTTCATATGCTCAAAGCTGCTGTATGTTGACGGTCATTGTTTATTTCTTCTTCAATTGCGTAATATTGTAAAAAAGTTCACGCGCATGAATTTTGCCCGCAAACTGTACATTAATAATTTAATTCTTAAAATTTATGAAAACATTTTTATTTTTATTTCTGAGTTTAGCAAACATTGCTTTTCCGCAGCTTGGTAACTACAACATGCATTTGTTTGGAAATGTAGACTCACGCAGAGTCCCACCGCAATATAATGCACCTTCACATTATTCCTCTTGCTGGGGATATGTTGCACCGGATGGAAGAGAATACGGTATACTGGGATGTCACATTGGATTGCAGATCGTGGATATTACGGATTCAGCCAGTGTCCGTGAAGTTTATTTTAAGGCTTCAAACCTTAATTTTAGTAATCCTGACCAGGGACACGCATGGCGTGAAATGAAAGTTTACTCGCATTATCTTTATGCTGTATCTGAATCAGATTCAAGCGGATTAGAAATCTTTGATCTTCAATACCTGCCGGATTCAGTTAATTATATTGGTAAATATTTCCTTCCCGGACACAGAAAAACACATACGATTTCACAGTCCGGACATTACCTTTACCTGAACGGAGCTAACAGCGGGTTTGGACCAGGAACAGTCATTGTTGATTTGACGAACCCAATTCTTCCTGTAAAACGGGGTTCATGGAATTCGGAATATGTTCATGATTCAAGAACAGTAAATGATACCTTATATACTTCAAACATTTACACAGGTAAGGTGTGCATATTTAATGTTTCAAACAAGGATTCAGTTAAACTCATCTCTTCATTTTTTACAACTCCGAATGCATTTACACATAACAGTGCAGTTACAAAAGACAGAAAATATATTTTTACCACGGATGAAACTCCAAGTCCTCCGGGAAAGCTCAAGATCTGGAATATTGAAAATCTTTCAAACATTACATTTGTTACTGACTGGCAGCCGACCGGAATCACCAATACAATTGTTCACAATATTGAAATATACGGTGATACAGCAGTCATAGCTCATTATCAAGCTGGTTTAAGAGTGCTGAATATAAGTAACCCCGCTGCGCCTGTGGAGATTGGATGGTTTGATACTTATCCGTCAGCAAACGCAAACCAGTTCGCAGGTTGCTGGGGTGTGTTTAAATTTCCTTCCGGAAAAATAATTGTCTCGGATATGCAGAAGGGTTTGTTTGTTTTGAAAATGGATGACCCTGTGAGTATACAGACCATTTCAAGTGAAGTACCTACTTCATTTAATTTGCAGCAGAATTATCCCAACCCTTTTAATCCGTCGACGAAAATAAGGTTCGGAATTCCTCATTTAAATACTCAAAGAGGAGCGGGATCTTTTATCAGACTTTCTATTTATGATAATTCCGGTAAAGAAATTACTTGCCTCATAAATGAACAAATTCAGCCGGGGTCATATGAAGTGGAATGGCCTGCACGTTCAGGCGGGAATGCTGCAAACTATCCGTCCGGAACCTATTTCTATATGCTTTCATCTGATTTTTTTTCAGAGACAAAACGGATGGTGCTAATAAAATAATCAATCATGAAAAATCAAACATACTCACTCAAAAACACTGCAAGACTTGCCGGCTTGCTGTATCTTATCTGGATAATATCTGCCCTCTACAGCTTGTTTTATGTACCATCACAAATTAATATGAAGGAAGATCCGGCTGTCGTTGCTCAAAATATACTATCGAATGAACTTTTATTTAGAACGAGCATAGTAATGGATCTTATTAACGGCACAATCTGGATATTTATGATATTGATTTTTTTTCAATTGTTCAAATCGATAAACCGGAATCAGGCAATACTTATGTTTGCATTTGTGATCGTTCAAATTCCTGTGGCAATAGTTTTGGACATATTCAACATTACTTCTCTTATGATCCTTAAAGGCGAAGTATTGAAAACATTAGAGCTTAATCAGAGACAGGATATTGCAACGTTTTTCCTTAAAATCAGTGATTACGGTGTTATGGCATTAATACTATATTGGGGTCTTTGGCTGTTGCCCTTAGGAATTCTTGTTTACAGATCGCAGTTTATTCCGCGTTTTCTGGGTGCTTGGCTGCTTATCAACGGTATCGCTTATTTGGTCATGTGCATAATGGGTTTACTGCAACCCCAATACAAAAATATCATCTTTAAGATCACTATCCCGGCAATGGTAGGAGAGTTTGCTTTCATGTTATGGCTTTTGATCAAAGGTGTAAAAACCACCAAATCAATTGACACACCTTAACAAACGAACTTCACACACAGTCTTTCTTTTTCTTCCCGGCTGACAACATTCCTGAATGCTCTATCGGGAAATCCATTCAACACGGAAATAACTCTTACTTAATTTTGATTTTTTATAATAAACTTATTATAATTGGTTTGTCGGGAAAATTTATCTTATCACTTATGTATGATTGGATCTGCGTTTCCCTTTCAGGCATTTTTGCTTTCTTGCAAAATTTAGTTCAATTTGCAATTTATTTGATGAAGAATTTGTATTAATTTAAACTGAACGTAACACAATTTGAAATTGCAAAAGTTTTTCTACATTCTAAAAAAATTAAAATGGAATTAACAAATCCGGAACTCACTCAATTAAAAGAATCAAAAACATTACTTGAAAATCCGACTTTCCTGATGGAGCTTTCAAACATTGTCGGTAAACCAATTGAAAAAATTTATTCACTCTTACCTGAAAAATTTCAGGAAGGTGTAGGCAGTCTGGCTAAAAAAGTTTTACTGAAATCTCTGGATGTATTGGTTTCAAAAATGAACTCTTCCGGCAGTAGTATGAAACCAAATAATCTGATGCACAAAATCCTTGTAACGGGGACCGGTACTGCAGGGGGATTCTTCGGACTGTCAGCTTTAGCAATAGAGCTGCCTGTTACTACTTCGATTATGCTGCGTTCAATTGCAGACATAGCCAGAAGCAAAGGATTTGACCTGAATGATCCTGAAACCAAGCTCGCGTGTCTTGAAGTATTTGCACTCGGAGGAAATTCAAAGAGAGACGATTTTTCTGACAGCGCATATTATGTAACGAGAGGAGCGCTTGCACAGGCTGTGACTGAAGCTAACAGATATTTACTTCACAAGGGGCTGGTAAAAGAAAGCGCACCGGCACTTGTCAGCTTTATATCCAAAGTAGCTTCACGATTCGGAATAATAATTTCCGAAGGAGCCGCAGCAAAATCAGTTCCAGTGATCGGTGCTGCATCGGGCGGAGCGATAAATTTAGTTTTTATGAATCACTTTCAGAGAATGGCCGAAGGTCATTTCACTGTGAAGCAGCTGGAGAATAAGTATGGAAAAGAGAAAGTGATGGAGATCTATAAGAGTTTGTGATTTATGGATTTTCAAATTGCTTCCCGTTAATCATTTAAAGCAAGTCCTTGGTTTATTCTTGAAAAACAACCCCCTGAAATGACAATGAATGAAAAACAAAAAATGTAAATTATACAAATGAATAAAAATTTTAATCCGAAATCTTTTGCAAAAAAGTTTTTCACATTACTTCTGTTTTTAATAATAACATTAACTGTCTCCGGTAATGATGTCACTATCAATTTTACAGATGTTAGAGAGAAAACAGAAATCACAAAAGACAGCCTTACAGGAAAAAACATTCTCGCGAAACTTTTAAAACTTGTAAGCTCTTATCCTGACTTCCTTGACTCTGCTGATGAAAACAATCTCTATTGGAAAGACGGAACTGTGATGATTTACGATGACGGAGAAATTAAATCCCACGATGAAATGCTGGATAATCCGGATATAGAAGACATGCTTTCACAGGATTATGTGAAAGGAGAAGATTGGGAAAATCCTCCGTCTGAAAATTATGAGCCTGGAAGAATAAGATATGAACCTTTCTTTCTGAAAATGTACGGCAGTAATTCCACAGAAGTGAGACAAAATTTAGTGAATGTAGAATGGGTAGACGGGTCAACAATATTATTCAGCAACGTAAATGGAGCAGCGGATAAGCTTAAATTAGTCATAGAAGAACTTAATCAGCTGCCTGATGAATTCAGGAAATACTTAGTTAATCCCGGCGGAACATTCAACTGGAGAAACATAGCGGGGACAGACCGTCTGAGCAATCATTCATTCGGTTCTGCAATTGACATCAACACAAAGTATTCCGACTATTGGCAGTGGAATAAGAATCTTACTTATCAGAACAGGATTCCGTATGAGATTGTGGAGATTTTTGAAAAGCACGGATTCATTTGGGGTGGGAAATGGTATCACTATGATACAATGCACTTTGAGTTCAGACCGGAACTGCTGTATTGAGTTTTTAATTTTAACAACTAAGGACACTAAGATCACTAAAAATTAAAAAAATTATTATTTTAAAACATTTTTTCTTAGTGTGCTTAGTGACTTAGCGGTGATACATATTTTTAACAAACCCCCAATCAATTGAACACTATTGAACACTATTGAACATTGAACATTGAACATTGAACATTGATAATTGAATTACTTCCTTTATTTTCTCGTCAAATAAGACTAATTTAGTCCAATTAAATACATACCTTAATAAAAGTTTAATCCTATGGGAAACGAAGTTGATATTCTCGAAAAAGTTACTTCGGGCGATTATAAATATGGCTTTACAACTGATGTTGAAATGGATCTGGCTCCGAAAGGTCTCAGTGAGGAGACCATAAAGCTTATTTCAAAAAAGAAAAAAGAGCCGGAATTTTTGCTTGAATGGAGGCTTAAAGCGTATAAACTCTGGCTGGATATGAAAGAGCCGAGATGGGCGAACATTCATTATCCGCCGATTGATTATCAGGATATTATCTACTACGCAGCTCCGAAGAAGAAAAAAGAATTAAAGAGTCTTGACGATCTTGATCCTGAAATACGGAGAACTTATGAAAGACTGGGCATTCCGCTTGTTGAGCAAATGATGCTTGCGGGAGTGGCAGTAGATGCAGTGATGGACAGTGTTTCAGTTGCAACAACATACAAAGAAAAGCTTGCCGAGCTGGGAATAATATTCTGTTCAATGAGCGAAGCAATAGAAAATCATCCTGATCTTGTAAAGAAATATCTCGGGTCGGTTGTTCCGCAGTCGGATAATTTTTTTGCTGCGCTTAACTCGGCTGTTTTCACTGACGGTTCGTTTGTTTATATACCGAAAGGTGTGAGGTGTCCAATGGAGCTTTCGACTTATTTCAGAATTAATGCAGAGAATACCGGACAGTTTGAGAGGACGCTGATAGTTGCGGATGAAGGAAGCTATGTCAGCTATCTCGAAGGATGCACAGCACCGATGAGAGATGAGAATCAGCTTCATGCGGCGGTAGTTGAACTGATAACGTTGAAAGATGCTGAAATAAAATACTCTACAGTACAGAACTGGTATCCGGGTGATAAGGAAGGCAAAGGCGGTATTTATAATTTTGTAACTAAAAGGGGAATTTGTTTCGGCGATAATTCAAAGATCTCATGGACACAGGTGGAGACCGGTTCTTCCATTACATGGAAATATCCGAGTGTGATTTTGAAAGGTGATAATTCCATTGGTGAATTTTATTCCGTTGCACTGACAAATAATTTTCAGCAGGCAGACACGGGTACAAAGATGCTTCATCTCGGAAAGAATACAAAGAGCAGAATTGTATCAAAAGGAATTTCTGCAGGAAGAAGCAATAACAGTTACAGAGGATTGGTACAGGTAAGCAAGCGTGCAGACAATGCAAGAAATTTTTCACAATGTGATTCATTGCTGATGGGTGATAAGTGCGGAGCTCATACATTTCCTTATTTTGAAATTAAAAATACTTCAGCACACGTTGAGCATGAAGCTACGACGTCAAAGATAGGTGAAGACATTATGTTTTACTGTAATCAGAGAGGAATCTCGGAGGAAGATGCAGTTGCCCTTATTGTGAACGGTTATGCGAAGGAAGTTTTGAATCAGCTTCCGATGGAATTTGCGGTGGAGGCGCAGAAACTGCTGGCGATCTCACTTGAGGGAAGTGTGGGGTAGGTAAAGAGTCAGATTTACCACTAAGACACAAAGACACTAAGAAAAACGAAAGGATTAACGATGAGTAAATTCGAAAACCTTTCTTCAGAGGAAGAAAGAATTGGAAAAGAAATTGTTGATTGTGCGTACAAAGTTCATTTCAACTTAGGACCTGGTCTGCTGGAGAAAATTTATGAATCATGTTTTTGTCATGAACTTTCAAAAAAGAATTTAAAATTTCAAACACAAAAGATAGTACCTATAAAGTATGATGGTCTGATTTTTGACGAAGGTTTTCGTCTTGATGTAATTGTTGAGGATAAAGTAATTTGTGAATTGAAAGCTGTTAATGAAATGAATCCTGTTTTCGAGGCTCAAGTATTGACATATATGAAACTAACCGAAAGAAGACTAGGATTTTTGATTAACTTTAATATACCTTTGATCAAAAACGGAATCAAGAGAATTATTTTATAAATAAGCATAAAAGTCAAATCGGAAATAACTTTGTGTCTTCGTGACTTTGTGGTAAAATAAATAAAGACGATTCATGACAGAAAAACAAATGTGGATACATCTTCTTTTAGAAGGAGAGTATCCTGCCAGGGAGAGTGTTTTCAAGGGTTTGAAAGTAGAAGATGCCGTAAAAAAAGTTGGTAATATAAAGAACTCAATTTACGATGAACTCTGGCATATGGAAAAATGGCAGAATAAAATTGTGTTAAATGAAGATGAGAAAGAAGCAGTGGTTAATTATAAAAACTGGGATGATGTTACAAACAGATTTCCGAAATCGGGACTTAATAATCAGGAAGAGCTGGAGAAACTAATTGAATCATTTTTAAACGGATTAAAGAAAGCCGTGAGCTGGTGTGAGATTCCCGGAAAGCTGGAAACTAAAGATGAAAATGGTTTCACTATCAAGGATTCTCTTTATTCATTAGCCATTCATAATGCATATCATGTCGGAAAGATTATTGCAATACGTCAGCAGCTTGGTATATGGCCGCCTGCTGAAAAACAATTAGAGTTTTAAATTTATTACATTAAAAATAATATAAAATCCTTGGAGACTTAGAGACTTTGAGGTAAATAATATGCTGACGATAAAAAATTTAAAAGCAAAAGTAGAAACCGACGAGGGCGGGAAAGAGATTTTAAAAGGACTGAATCTGCAGGTGAATGCAGGTGAAGTTCATGCGATCATGGGACCGAATGGTTCGGGAAAGAGTACACTGGCGTCTGTGATTACCGGGCGTGAAGGTTATGAAGTACAGGGCGGGGAAGTTTTATTTGAAGGGAAAGATCTTCTTGAACTTTCACCCGAGGACAGAGCGCGCGAAGGAATTTTTCTTGCGTTTCAATATCCGGTTGAAATCCCCGGAGTATCCAATACGAATTTCTTAAAAACTGCCATAAACGAAATCCGGAAATCGAAGGGAGAAGAGCCAATGAGCTCGGTGGAGTTTTTGAAAATGATAAAGGAGAAAGCGAAGCTTGTGAATATTGAACCCGAGATGCTCAGCCGTTATGTCAATGTAGGATTTTCCGGCGGTGAAAAGAAGCGTAATGAGATATTTCAGCTTGCTATGCTGAATCCGAAGCTTTCCATACTTGATGAAACCGATTCGGGACTTGATATAGATGCACTTAGAACTGTTGCAGAAGGCGTGAATAAGTTAAGGTCAAAAGAGAATGCATTCATAGTAATTACTCACTATCAGAGACTGCTTGATTATATAATTCCGGATTTTGTTCATGTGATGTATGACGGAAAGATAGTGAAGTCGGGGAGAAAAGATCTCGCGTTGCACCTTGAAGAGCATGGGTATGACTGGATAGCGGAGAGTGTGTAGAGTGTGTAGAGTGTGTAGAGTGTGTAGAGTGTGTGGAGTGTGTAGAGTGTGTAGAGTGTGTGGAGTGTGTGGAGTGTGTGGAGTGTGTGGAGTGTGTGGAGTGTGT
>CAYNTN010000089.1:0-19823 GCA_964399995.1 uncultured Ignavibacteriaceae bacterium | reverse complement strand
CCCGTGTTTTCACTGTGAAAGAGTGACGACCTAACCCCTAGTCGATGGGACCTTTTGTTATAAGAATACAATTTAACCAATTCAGCTCTGAGTTTCAATTGATTAACTTACATAACCCGGGTTATTTGACCATTGCTGTCCAAAATATTTTTTTAAAGTAACAATTCTTATTAATCTGTCTTTTAAATCAACACTTTGTATAAAATTATGAAAACATCCCTGCTCATCAAAATTTATTTCATTTGAATATCTTTTCAACCACAAAGGTCACAAAGTAGGCACAAAGTTCTCCAAGATTTTTACTTTTTTAATTCTTTGTGATCTTTGTGCATTCTTGGTGTGCTTTGTGGTTAAAGAACGTTTTGGACAGAGTTGCTTTAAGGTCTCCTGATACTTATGAAATTTGTTGAATTATTATAAGTAATTAATACATCATTTAAATCTGTGCTGTTGTCACCATTGACATCAGTATTTACATAACCGGTAACGAACGCTGAAGCATCATTTGAAACTGTTATTACATCATTTAAATCTATAAAACCATTCTGCGACACATCTCCACTGTAAAAACAATATTTTGGACCTTTCAAAACCAAATTATTTCCGTAAGCTTGCGAATTTGAATTTGTAAAATCATAAAGATAAACACCTCCGGTCACAAATGATTCTCCACCCAACTTACTCCATGTTTCAAGACTGTTTCTATGATGTGAAGAAATATAGTAAGTCCCGGTTGGCACACTGTAGAATCTGAAATTCCCGTTCATGTTTACAGAATCAACAATTGATTTAGCTGAATCAATAATATTATATGGTGAATTGCTGCTTCTAATATATGCTCTTACAGTATCTATTATATTCAGTGTATTATTTTGAGTGTTATAAAATCCTTCAATTGCAAGTTTTATATTTAAAGTGAGATTAACTTCATCTCTGAATACTCTGTAAGAAACTGTACCTTGTGGAAGGGACATTTGCAGAGCAATTTCCCCGGAAGGAGTTACTTCGCTCATTGTCGGAGATGTACTTCCCCAGCCAATCAAGGTATTTCCATTACGAAGCCTTTGAACTGAACCTTGAGAAGAGCCATAAATGACAGGAGTATTTCTGTATTCCCATACTAAAGTGGCAATTTTATTTACTTCGTCTAACTGATATTCTACAGCTCTTGAAAACAGAGGGGGGCGAAAATTTCCATTATCATACAATGTAATGTTTCCATTTGAAATTCTTCTTATATCATGCTGATATTTGAAAGGAAGTGTGTCATTTACAAAAGTGAATTGATTATTAACCCCTCCCATTCGCCATATCATCTCACCGGTTGTCCTGCTTATCTTCGTTATTTCGCTTAAATGTCTTGAAGAAATCATCAGATTGCCATCGTTATCAAGTTCTATTGCGTTTCCGTGAACATAATCCACAAATGCTGCGGTCAGATTTACATGGATTGCATCAACAATTGAAAAGTGATCCCAGCTTCGCCATTGAAATACTACGTTTTTATTCTCATCTATTTCCTGTATGATTAAACCTGTTACAGTAGCATTTGGATTACCTCCCGGGACTATCACACTCATATCAACTGGCTGAGGATCATAACTCATTAATAAAGCATGCCCGTTATTCAAAACTTTTAATTCGTGGACATCAGTAATATATCCGTTTCCGCAATAGAAGCTGTCAACTTTATTATACAGAGAATCTTCTGCATAAAACTTGTTGGTAAATGAATGAAAATATGTCATTAAGCCGTTAGGTTGCCTTTTGAAATCAAAAACATTTGAAGCTAAATCTCTATTATAGTATTGGGTTCCGTCATTATTAGCAATAATAATATGGGAAGAATAGGTCATATTTCGATTGTTGGTCAAAAATAATTGACCTGGGGACGGATTATTGGAAATACTAACTGTGAGTTGTGGTGCGACACTATAATTATCAGAGTAAACAAAATCATTATTTGATGAATATTGGGATTCATCAGTTATACTTTTTGTATGATCCCATTCGACTTTTTTAACCTGAGTTTCAAAAGTGAAAGTTAATCTATTGTTTGATGTGAATAAAGTTTTAAGATGATTCAATCTTACTTCAATCTTTTCGTTAAATACAAAGGGTTGATGTGGTTTAAATATTAATTTTTTCTTATCCGAAGTAATAATGAATTCCCCCGTGTGAGTTCCGCTTAAGGAACCACTCACTCTTAACAGCTGACTCAGATTAGAACTTACTATTTTTTCATCAAATCCTATAATTATATTATTGTGTATGTTGACATACTTTGCATTTTGTAAAGGCTCAACATAAACAATTTTTGCATTCAAATCAAAAATAACGAATAATATTGCTGTACATAGTAAAACAGTTTTCATAATTTAATTTTTTTAATTTTTTTATCTTTGTAACCCTGTGCTTCCTTTTTGAACTTCACTTTTTGACAGCATTTTGAATTTCCGCAACGTATCTTTGCACTTATTTTTTTGTTCATAATTTAGCTCAGGGTCTGAGTAAACTCACAAAGTTAGTGGAATTATTATATGTAATTATTACATCTGTCAGATCGGATACACGATCACCATTCACATCAGTATTTACATACCCGTTAACAAAATATAACGCATCATTTGAAATTGCAATCACATCGGTTAAATCTATTACACCATCCTGATTCACGTTACCGCTGTATATACAATACTTTGATCCTTTTAGTACAAGATTATTTCCATACGCATTCGAACTTGCATTTGTGAGATCATAATTATAAACTCCTCCGGCTACAAAAGATTCTCCGCCGGATTTGCTCCAGGTTTCGAGACCGTTCCTGTGTAAAGTTGAAATGTAATAAGTTCCGGTTGATACATTATAATATCTGAAATTTCCGTTAAAATTTGTGGAGTCAACGATAGACTTCGCAGAATCAATAATACCGTATGGAGAAACTGCACTTCTGAGATATGCTCTGACAGTATCATTCATATTGAGAGTATTCGTTGACGTATTGTAAAACCCTTCAATTGCTAATTTCATATTTAATGTCAGGTCAGCTTCATCTTTGAAAGCTCTGTAGGAATATATAAATGTTGGTAATGACATTTCTAATGCAATATCTCCCGAAGGCGTTACTTCGGTATAATTCGGATTTGCAGAACCCCAGCAAATCAAGGTATTGCCGTTTTTAAGTCTTTGTACTGAACCTCTTGATCCTGAGACTATGTCAGGGTTATTTCTGTATTGCCAAACCAAAGTTGCAACTTTGTTTACTTCATCAAGATGATACTCAACAGCCCTTGAAAACCCGGGGTTGCGAAAATTTCCGTTATCATAAAGTGTAACGTTTCCGTTTTCCAATCTCCTTATATCATGCTGATAAATGAAAGGTATTGTATCATTCACAAAAGTGAACTGATTATTTGCCCCTCCCATTCTCCAGATCATTTCACCGGTTGATCTGCTGATTTTTGTTATTTCGTTTAAGTTTCTTGACGATATCATAAGATTACCATCATTATCAGGCTCTATTGCATTTCCGTGAGCATAATCAACAGTCGGTAATGTAAAATTTACATTGTAAGCATCAAGAATATTGTAGTGATCCCAGCTTCTCCATTGAAATACGACATTTTTGTTCTCATCAATTTCCTGAATGATCAGCCCTATAACTATAGCGTTAGGATTTCCTCCCGGTACAATTAAGCTCATATCCACAGGTTGGCGGTCATAGCTCATCAGCAATGCATGTCCATTATTTAAAACTTTTAATTCATGATTATCGGTTGTGTAACCGTTTCCGCAGTAAAAACTGTCAACAATATTATACTGTTCATCCTCTGCATAGTATACTCTCGGTCCAACAAGAAAATATGTCATTAAGCCGTTTGGCTGTCTTTTAAAATCGGGACCGTTTGAAGTTAATTCCCGGCTGTAATACATGGTTCCGTCATTATTTGCAATTATGATATGAGGAGTATAATCAGGTGTGGCAAAATTGTTAATGAATATATGACCGGGAGTAGGATTGTTTGAAATAGTAACGGTAAGCTGAGGTAAAACAGAATAACTGCCACTGTAATTTTTAACAGAAGAATATTCCGATTCATCTGTAAGATCACTGCCTTCGTTCAATTCTACTTTTCTAACCTGCGTATGAAATGTGTATGCTAATCTGTTGTTTGAAGTTAAAGATGTTTTAAGATTATTCAGTGTTACCTCAACAGTTTCATTATATGCAAACGGCTGATACGGCTGAAATAATAACTTCTTATTATTCTCAGTAAGTATAATCTTTCCGGTGTGAATTCCGCTGACGGATCCGGTTACTTTGATCAGAGAATTAATATCAGAGCTTTTTATTGCATCTTCAAATCCAATGATGATATTATTGTTGATGCTCACGTATTTTGCATTTTGTACAGGTTCGACATAAATGATCTTAGCATTTAAATCAAGAATGAATAGGAACAAAATTGCTGAAAGTAATACAGATTTCATAATTGAAATTTTAAATTAATTAAAAAATTAATTAGTTAAATTATTGTCCAAAATTAAAACGGTTTTTTTCAGAAAGAATTTGGAAAACTGTGGGACAATTGATATGGGTCGAATTTAGATATGATTAACATATTTATCAATATCAATTTTCATGGAAAAATATATAGGTCCAATTAGCTAAGTGATTAGTACAATTATTTTTTTATAACAGTAAATCTTAGTTTGCTCACACTACGAACGGCACATCATCTTTAGCATCAATGATGGAATCCTTAATTGACTCTCTTCTGAATATTATTCTTAAAACAGCAAGTCCGGCAGCAAAACCAAGGGCAATTGCAACTGTAATTACAAAAACAACTGCGGTATTTGCGCTGAGATCAATGGCGGCTTTATTAAGTGCATCACCGTTTAATAAAGAAACTTCCCTGAGGTCATTCATCAGTGTGAACATTGAAACAGAAGCCCATAATGGTAATACTGCGCACACCATTACTACAGGAGGCACTTTCTGGCTGCGTATGAACAAGCCGGAAGAAATGACAATCATAAATGCGGCAAAAAGCGTTGACCAGTTAGTGCTTAATCCGGCGTTTTCAAGAAGATCCCTGGTCAAAACCGCAATGACACCGCTTATGAAAGTCGGGATTATGTATTTATAAGGAGTGGAATTCCTTATGCTCATTGCTGTAGCAAATAATGCAGACCACAAGCCATCCAGAAGAATATTTTCTATGCTCATTTTTTTAAAATTTAAATTGAATAAATGTATCTGCAATCAGAATGACAATTGCCAGTATAAGCAATAAATACAATGCATTGAAAATTCTCTGAATGCCAATATAAGTATACTTTAAGCTTGTCATATCAATAAATCCGTTGATCATTCGAAGACCGGGAACAAGATATATAATAGAAGCAATAAGTGTTGTTATTTCTACAGTACCGTATCCAAAATGTAAAAAAGAACCTGAAATACAAGCTGAAATTATACCGCAAATGAACATAATCCTGCTTCCCGGAACTGCTTTAGACTGAAGCCTGTAACGTACAGTTTCCCCTATCATTGCAGCTAAAAAAACCACCAGAATACTTTCCAGACTTCCGTGATGAAACTTCAGATAAAACGCAGCTGCAAGTCCGTCTAAAATAACATAAACTATTCTTTTATGTATAAGCGGCAATGCTAAAATATTTTTCAATTCGGAATCAACATCTTTAACAGCGACTTTGCCATTCTTAACATCTTCTGAAAGTTCCATTACCTTATACAAACCGTTTAAAGAAGTTCCTATAGATAAAACCGGTTTCATAATTATTTCAGATTGCCCGTTAAACTTATAGCTTACCGATACATAATCAAGACGCCATATGATATTTAAATTTGTAATGTCCGTAGCGCTGATGATATTCCTGAATGCTTTTTCAGCCATGGCAGTTACACCGTTAAAATGAATTACCATAAGGGCTGCATTTAAGGCAGAATCAATTGATTTTTTTACTTCAGCGGAGTTTGTATTTTCAGAAATGTTCATTTAATTTAAAAATTGTTCATGCATAACATTACTAATTTAGAATTTTTAGATATTCCTCGCAATTTATGCTTTATGAATAACAAGTGAAACAGAAATATCATTTACAGGACCGGCTACGTCAACCCTGAGGAATCCGGGGACTTTCGTTAAATAAAAAACCCCGCGGTATTCTGCGGGGTTTAATTAAAGGAAGAACAAATATGAAAGAACATTTGCCGGCGGGCGCCGGCTTTACAAAGATAAAGTATTTATTTTTAAAAAAAAATCTTTTCTTTATGACACAATAATTTTCTTATATTTTCTATCATTACATCCGTCCAAAATATTTCTCTGAAATCTAATTTTAAAACACAGCTTTGATATTCAGAAATTAAAAAAATTGGTGCTATATGATTTACAGTGGAAAAATATTGTCATTCCCGCATGCTCCAGACTGTCCGAAAACTAAAAATTTAGCATATCAATGATGATAAAAATATTAAATAGAATCAAAATTCACAGGCTAATAGCCTGTGCTACTATTAAAATTGAAGTTTTCGGACAGTCTGCTTCTGGCGGGAATCCAATCAGGAAAATTTTAAAATTATGATTACATGTATACTTACTATAATTACATTCTTGCTAACGGGAAAAACGGAACATTATATAATGGAGTTACTAACAATCTGATTAAACGTGTAGCTCAACATAAACGAAAGGAAGTGGAAGGATTTACTGAGAAATGTGAAGTAAACAAGCTTGTATGGTATGAACAAACCAATGATATAAGGATTGCTATTGAAAGAGAGAAGCAAATCAAAAAATGGAACAGAAAATGGAGGATTAGATTAATTGAAAAAGAAAATCCGGAATGGAATGATTTGTATTTTGAGATCGGAGGAACGGAAGAATTGCTTGATCCGAATTTTCTACCATAAGAAAATTTATGATTGGATTCCCGCCAGGAGCAGAGTGTCCGAAAACAGGAAATTGCCTCAAAGTCTCGAAGACTCAAAGCTAAAAAACTTTCAAAACAAAATCCTTTGAGCCTTTGAGTCTTTGTGGCAAACCAAACTTAATCGTTTTCGGACAGTCTGGAGCACCCGGGAATCACAAGCTATTGGTTTTTTGTTTTAAAAGAGACTTCTACTTTGACGGCAGAATGGTATTCAAAAATTATTTCCACTGTAAATCATATAGATCCACAAAATTTAATTGTATATTATTTATAATTTATCCGCAGTAATTTTGCTTCAGCAGAAAATTATTTATATTAATGGAATTACTGGATAAAATTCCTGAAATATTAATTCAGTTCATAATAGTAGTTTTATTTTCATTACTTATTGGACTTGAACAAAGAAGACAGCAGAATCAGAAAGAGGGAACTACTGTTCCGTTCGGAACAGATAGAACATTTACATTTATTGGAGTCTTAGGATTCATACTTTATATACTTGATCCCGCTGATTTCATATTGTTCATTGTAGGAGCATCGTTACTCGGAATGCTGTTTGGAATATATTATTATAAAAAAACAGATGAGTACAAAGCATTTGGAATTACAAAAATACTGGTGGGGCTTATAACCTATTCTCTTGCTCCGATTGTAATTACACAGGAAAAATGGGTATCATTAATAATAGTTGTTACTGTTCTTATTCTGGTAGAATCAAAGAATTACCTGCTCGAGTTTTCAAATAAATTTGCCAAAGATGAATTTATAACACTGGCGAAATTCCTTATAATCGCGGGAGTAATACTTCCTGTGCTTCCTGACACCCCGTTTTCGGATGACTTTAATATTTCACCTTATCAGATCTGGCTTTCAATGGTGGTTATCGCCGCAATCTCCTACTTCAGTTACATTTTACGGAAATTTGTATTCGTAAAATCAGGGCTTATAATCTCGGGCATGCTTGGAGGTCTGTACAGCAGTACTGCTACAACAATTATTCTGTCAAAGAAAAGCAAAGAATCGGAAATTCCAAACCGTTCTTACGGGGCTTCTATACTAATTGCCTCCTCTATGATGTACCTAAGAGTGTTTTTCCTTATGCTAATATTCAATTTTAATCTGGCAGTATTTGTATTTCCATATCTTATAATATTATTTGTATCCCTTTTCAGTTTCGGATTAATTTTATTTATTACCAGACCTAAGGAGCAAAAGAAAATTCAGATACCAACTAATGAAAAAAATCCGCTTGAGCTTAAGCTGGCTGTCATATTTTCATCGCTGTTCCTGCTGTTTAGTTTTTTAACAAATTACACTTTGAAAACTTACGGCGAGCCCGGGCTGAATGTCCTTTCATACATTGTAGGGCTAATAGATATAGATCCTTTTTTACTGAACCTGTTTCAGGGGAAGTATGAAATTGGTCTGAACCTGATTACAAAGTTTGCTTTCCAGGCAATAGTTGCTAATAATATTGTAAAGTTAACTGCAACTTTAATCCTTGCCGATCAGCTAACAAGCAAAATTGTTTTCTTCGGTTTAGGGTTCATAACAGCTGTCAATATTTTGATTATTGTCCTTATCTGAAACTGATGATTAATGTAATATCTGCGGTGATTATTTGCGGAAATTCGGAATGCTGCTTTGGATAGGTTTTAGTGCAATTTTTTGATCATAAAAAACATGACACACTCAAATGCAAAAGGTGTGTCATGTTTTTTTAACGCAGCATGTCATATTTCATTGCAGCTAATTTTGAAGTGTACATAATTACGTTGGAGTTTTCAAAACCAATTCCATTAACTGTGTAATTAACGGAAGTTGTAGGAGCTGCAGGAGTACCGACCGTGAGATCTTTTACCCAGCCCGGTGAAACCAGAAGAGCTGCAAGAATTAAAAGAACCGCTAAGATTTTTACCATTAACTTAGTCATGATTTTTTTGATTAAGGTTTTAAAATTAGTTAATTAAAGTTTGTATCTTTTACTCATACAAAGTTAATAAGGTAATGATATTTATTGAATCAGGGATTTTACTAATTTTCTATAGGTGTGGATACTTAAAAAGTTAAAAGTTTGAAAGTTTGAAAGTTGAAAGTTGAAATATTAAGCAAATTTATAATTTATTAGTATAGTGAAGAGGAATTAAAGTTAATTTGTGATCACTCGGAGTTAAATAATTTAAATAAGTTATGAATTTTTAAACTAAATTTTGTTTTATAATGTCAGACATGGCAATTAAACATATCAAGGAATGTTGAAAAATTTTTCTTTTCTGATACTGCTGATTTTTACAAATCTTAATTTATACTCACAGACAGATCCTGTTAATAAAACTAAGGGTAACTTCAAACCTGATTTTGATGACGGAAAAATAAGCGGTTATATTTATGACAGACAAAGCAAAACTCCGCTTGAAGGAGTTTCAGTGCAGCTGATTAAAGCAAGAGTCTCTTCACTTTATAAAGGAGCGGAGACAGATGCGGCAGGATATTTTTCTTTAGAAAATATTGAACAAGGCAAATATAATTTGTTAATAAGTCTTGTTGGGTATAATAATGTAAGAAAAGCAATTGATTTAGTTCAGTCCGGTGAAAAAATAATTACTCTCGACACAATTTTTTTAAAGTCAGGAACCGAAACTGAAGAAATAGTCGTCGAAGCAGAGAAGCCTTTTCTTGAATTAAAAGGGGAGAAAAAAGTCTTTAATGTCGGACAGAATATGAATGTGACCGGAGGAACAGCACTTGAAGTATTAAAAAATCTGCCTTCTGTAACTGTTGATCTGGATAATAATGTAAGTCTCCGCGGCGGTCAGCAGATAAAATTTTATATTAACGGAAGACCCGTTACAGGAAATGTATCAAGGATTCTGGAACAGCTTCCTGCGGATCAGCTGTCACAGGTTGAAGTCATTACGAATCCTTCGGCAAAATATGAAGCCGAAAGTTCCACAGGAGTAATAAATCTTGTAATGAAAAAATATGATGACTCGGGATTTAACGGAGAGCTGAACCTGAATGCGGGAACCGGCGACAAATACGGCAGCGGTTTGAATTTAAATTATAAAAAGGGGAAATTTAAATTATCCGGAAGCTATGATTACAGAATGAGAAACATGGATTTCACGGGTTCACTGCTAAGGAATAATTACCTTGTTCCCTCGGATGCTTTTTCCGATCAGAGTTCTAACGGTACGATGAAAATGAACGGTAACAATGCGCGTGCTGAACTTGAATACAATATCTCCCCGTCAGACATTCTTAATCTCAATTACAGATACAACAACGGTGACCGTACAAGAAATGATACAGAAAATCTTCTTGTTTATGATCAGTCTAATGTTTTAAATCAAAGCAGCATAACCACTAATACTGAATCAGAAAATAATGAAGAATACTCTGTAGGATTAAACTATAACAGAATTTTCAAAAGCAAAAAGGAGTCTCTCTCAGGTGAAGCAAGCTTCTCATATGATAAAGATTATGAAAATGAAACCAAGGTAACAAAATACTCACTTCCTTTAGATACTCCGGATTTAAATTCACTTATTAACGGACAGGACCTGACTAAAGAAGTTAATGCTCAGACCGATTACACAAAACCGTTAGGGAGAGATTTGAAGATTGAAACAGGTTTGAAGTACAACTACAGAAATACCAATGCCAATAGTTTCTATTACAATCAGAATAACAAAACAGGTGTATATGAAATTGACAGCCTTCTTACGGATGAATTTATTTTTGCGGAAAACATAGGAGGCGTCTATGCAATGTTTGGTGATGAAGGCGGAAGCTTCACTTATAACTTAGGTTTACGCGGAGAGTACTGGGATTACAACTTAAATCAGTATGACAAAAATTCAGAGACATCAAGAAGCAGCATTAATATTTTCCCGAGCGCTACTATTACACAAAAGCTCGGATCAACAGAGGAAGTATCCTTGAGTTTTTCCAGAAGAGTCCGCAGACCCGGATTCAGACAGCTTTCACCGATAGTGATGGTAGTCAGTCCGATTTTATACAGAAAGGGAAATCCTGATCTCGGATCGGAATACATAAATTCCGTTGAGCTGAACTTTGCAAAGTTTTTTACATCATTTTCACTCATACCTTCTGTTTTTTATAAACTCACAACCGACAAAATTACTTCCTACAGTCAGCTGATTGACAGCAACATTACACTTAACACAAGCATTAATTCCGAAAGCGAAGTTTCATACGGAGCCGAACTTCTTGTCAACGGATCATTTACACGGGATTTAAGTCTTAACGGCAGTCTCAGCTTTTATAATCAGGAATTAAACTCAGATTCGCTTGCAAGCAATTCCAATACTACTTTTGCGGGAAGACTATTTGCAAATTACAATCTGCCGTGGGATATGGGAGTTCAGCTGACATATTTTTATTCCGGGAAAATGCTTACGTCACAGGGTGAAGTTAAGCCGGTAAGTTCATTTGACATCGGTTTCAGGAAAGATTTTATGGATAAGAAATTAAGCTTGAATCTCCGCGCATCCGATATTTTCAATGCAGTAAAAATGTCGGGAACAACGACAACCGAAACTTATACGCAGCAGTTCAACAGACAAAGAGAATCACGTGTAGTCTCATTAACATTAGCTTACAAATTCGGCGACACTGATAAAACCAAAGACAGGAAAAAGCGAAAACCTTCCGAGCAGCAGGAGAATAATGATGATTCGGATTTTTAATAGTTGTCAAATCTAACAGATTTGACAACTATATAACACATCTTATTTTATCAGCACCATCCTCTTCACCTTCACAAAATCTACCGACTCGATCTTATAAAAATAAATCCCGCTCGAAAAATTCGTGCCGTTAAACTCCGTTTCATACGATCCGGCTTCTTTAAATTCATTTTCTGACCAATCTTCTTTCCAAAATTGTCAAACTGTTGTGCAAATACCTCTCCATGAGTAATGTCCAACCTGTCATCGTTCCATGCGATTACAAATATACCGGAATCATTGGAAGATATCTTTGGCGAAAACTGCAGGTTGATAGGATTAAAATCATCATTAACTCTTTGATTAATCCCAAATTTATTTCCGAATCTGTCGAACATCTGCATATAAACATCATGAACGTTATCACTGCGGTTATGCAAATCCTTTTGAATTGTATACAATTTCAATGGGATTTAATTTTGTATGTAAGAAAATTTAGAATGAAATTACAGGAAGGAGGTCTAAACTTAAACAAAATTCAGAATTCAAATTATCTTACAAGTCAAAAATACAATTTTTCGTCGTTCTTTTAAAATAAGAATTTCAATTCTGCGGTAATAAGATTTTATCCCTATCTCTAATTCTATTTCAAAAAGATACTTCGGGGAAGTTGTAAAATATTTAATAACTTAAACTCGGAGGATAAAGAGATGAAAAAGAATTTCTTTAGATTCTATTCGAGAATTACCTCAATCCCCATTGTCCTGATTTTATTCATTTTAACCTCAACAGCAATTCCTCAAAATAAAATCAATAAAGGTATTCTGGAAGGATTAACTCAGGATCAGATCTCCGGCTTCAAAAATGAGAACGGAGACAGAATATTTCCAGATGAAGATCCGGAAGGAGATGCTTTTCAGACCAGATCCATGACAGGATTTAATCCAGGTGACCGTTTCGGTGCATCTGTGAAAACAGCAGGTGATGTCAATGGTGACGGATATGATGATTTCATAATTGGTGCATATGGTAATGACGGAACGGGAACTGATGCAGGAAGAGCTTACATTTATTTCGGAGGAATTAACATTAACACTATCCCGGATGTGATCCTTTCAGGTGATTCCGCAGGAGTTATGTTCGGATACTCTGTTTCTACAGCGGGTGACGTTAACGGGGACGGATATTGTGACGTAATCGTTTCCGAAATAGCATATAGAAGTAATACGGGCAAAGTTTATGTTTATTTCGGAGGAGCCGGGATGAATAATACTCCTGATGTCACTCTGAATGCATCAGAAGCAGAAGAATACTTCGGATACAGTGTATCATCTGCCGGAGACGTGAACGGTGACGGGTATCCTGATGTGATAGTAGGAGCGTCTTTCTATGGTATAAAACAGGGGAGAGCTTATATTTTTTATGGAGGAATTTCCATGAACAATACGGCAGATGTAATTTTAACCGGCGAAAATAATAATGATGAATTCGGATGCAGTGTCTCCGGTGCCGGTGATGTCAATGGTGACGGTTTCTCTGACGTGATCGTAGGGGCAAATCAGTTTTATATCGTTGGAGGCAGGGCATATGTATTTTACGGCGGAACAAATATGAATAATATTGCTGATGTCTCATTGTCAGGTCCGGTCGACAAATTCGGATTCTCTGTTTCAACAGCCGGAGATGTCAATGGAGATGGATTTTCTGATGTAATAGTCGGCGGGTATGGACAATCATATATTTATTATGGGAGCATAATTATGAATAATACACCGGATGTAACTATGATAGGTCCGGGAGGATTGTATTTCGGATTTTCAGTTTCAACTGCCGGAGATCTTAATGGCGACGGGTATTCTGATGTCGTTGTAGGTGCCTGGAATTACAGCACCATAGGAAAAGTGTATGTATTCTATGGCGATGTGAATATGAACAATACTCCGGATATAACTTTGACCGGGGAAGGTCCTAATGACCGCTTCGGAATAATGGTATCAACCGCAGGCGACATAAACGGGGACGGTTATTCAGACCTCCTTCTTGGTGCTACTGAATATGCAAGCTTTACAGGAAAGGCTTATCTCTATATGTATGGAATGAACGGAACGATGTTTTCTGACCTGACGATGACAGGGGAAGCAATAAATAATGGCTTTGGATGTTCAGTTTCTTCCGCAGGTGATGTTAACGGCGACGGATATTCGGATATAATAATAGGTGCAGTATTATATAATAATGAAAAAGGTCGTGCATACATATTTTACGGAGGTCCATTAATGAATAATATTGCTGATGTAACTATGACAGGTGAAGTTGTAAATAGTAATTTTGGATCTTCTGTTTCATCAGCAGGTGATGTTAACGGCGACGGATATACGGACGTAATAATAGGAGCCATTGGTTATAGTTTTGGTCGTGCTTACATTTTTTATGGTGGTTCCTTAATGAACAATGTTGCTGATGTAACTATGACCGGGGAATCAAGTCATATTTTTGGAATTTCTGTTTCAGGCGCAGGTGATGTTAACGGGGATGGATATTCCGATGTAATAGTTGGTACTCCTGGACATTTAACTATTACTGGAGGAGCATATATTTTTTATGGTGGTTCTTCAATGGACAGTGTTGCTGATGTTACTATTAGCGGTGAATCCACAAATAGTTTTTTTGGTTGGTCAGTTTCTACTGCTGGGGATATGAACGGTGATGGGTTTTCCGATGTCATAATTGGAGATTACGGATACTCAACGAATACAGGTAAAGGATATATTTTTTACGGTGGCTCAGCCATGAACAATGTTGCTGACATTACTTTGAATGGTGAGTCCTCAGGTAACCGATTTGGGTTTTCAGTTTCATCAGCAGGTGATGTTAATGGGGACGGATATTCCGATGTCATTATTGGAGCTGATAATTATGGCAATGGTGCAGGAAGAGCATATATCTTTAATGGAGGTTCCTCTATGAACAATATTGCAGATGTAATAATGACAGGGGAATCAACAAGTAATTCTTTGGGATATTCTGTTTCAGGAGCAGGTGATATTAACAAAGATGGATATGAAGATGTAATCGCGGGTACTTATGGATTTGATCGTGTATATGTCTTTTCCGGAGGTTCATCAATGAACAACATTGCTGATATCATATTAACAGGGGAAACAGCGGGCAGTTTTTTTGGATATTCTGTTTCAGACGCAGGTGATGTCAACGGCGACGGTTTATCTGACGTAATAATTGGCGCGTATGCATATAATAAAAATACCGGAAAAAGTTATTTATACTTTTCCAATTTCCCAAATGTCCACCCAAACATCGTCTCCATTAAAGACATCCCGCTTGATCAGGGCGGGTATGTAAATTTGAGATGGGCAAAGAGCGCTTATGATCAGCAGGTAAACGGATCTGTTGTGAATTATGTAATTGAACGAAGTCTTCCGCCTGCTTTTATGGGATTCAACTGGGTGACTGTCGGAACTGTACCTGCTACGAATGTTCCTGTTTATAATTATGAAGCGAGAACTCCTTATGATTCAAGTGTTTCATCTAACGGTGTATTCTTCTTCAGAGTTACCGCTTGCACCAATAATCCCGGTGAATACTGGAGATCCAATATGCTCAGTGGTTATAGTATTGATAATCTTGCTCCGCTGCCTCCTTCAAATCTCGCCGGTTTCCTGAATGTGAACACTGCTGTGCTGAGCTGGAATGCAAATACTGAAACTGATCTGAAACAATATATAATTTTCAGAAACGATGTGCAGACGGGAACTTCAACAACTTTGAATTATAATGATAATACTATCTTGCCTGATTCGACATACACCTACAGGATAACCGCTGAAGACATTCACGGAAATATCAGCAGTCTGTCAAATCCGGTTCTTATTACTTATACAGTTTCAACCATAAATATCAAACTCATTCCGCAGGGTTTTTACAATTCAATATCAGGAATGCTTAACAGAAGTGATACTGTAAAGGCATATCTGCACGACTGTAATTCGCCATTTGTATTAATTGATTCCGCAGAATCGCTTATTGATACTGTTTCTTTCACCGGAGCATTCCGGTTCTTCAATGCACCGGACGGAATTTACTATATAGTAATTAAGCACAGAAACTTAATTGAGACCTGGTGCAAATCAGGAGGAGTAACATTTACATCCGGAACAATTATGAATTATGATTTTACATCATCTTTGTCACAGGCGTACGGTAACAATATGACGCAGGTCGATGTTTCACCTCTGAGATTTGCGATTTACAGCGGTGATGAAAATCAGGACGGTGTGGTAGATCTGTCGGATGTGTTAAATGTTTTCAATAACGCAAATGCATTTGTGACAGGATATGATCCTTCTGATATGAACGGAGATAATGTTACTGATCTGAAAGATGTGCTGATAGCTTATAACAGTTCATATAAGTTTGTGGGTGTTGTGAGACCGTGATTTGATTTTAGATTTTGGATTTCGGATTTGAGATTGTATCAACATGGATCGTAAATCGGGATTTGTGAATATCGTCATTCGTGAATTGTCAATCGTGAATTGATTAAAATGCTTTCAACTTTCAACTTTCAACTTTCAACCACCATCATGCAAATCCTTTTGAATTGTATACAATTTCAATGGGATTTAATTTTGTATGTAAGAAAATTTAGAATGAAATTACAGGAAGGAGGTCTAAACTTAAACAAAATTCAGAATTCAAATTATCTTACAAGTCAAAAATACAATTTTTCGTCGTTCTTTTAAAATAAGAATTTCAATTCTGCGGTAATAAGATTTTATCCCTATCTCTAATTCTATTTCAAAAAGATACTTCGGGGAAGTTGTAAAATATTTAATAACTTAAACTCGGAGGATAAAGAGATGAAAAAGAATTTCTTTAGATTCTATTCAAGATTTACCTCAATCTCCGTTGTACTTATATTATTCATTTTAACCTCAACGGTAATTCCCCAAAACAAAATCAATAAAAACATTTCGGAAGGAGATGCTTTTCAGATAAGTTCAATGACAGGAGATAATCCCGGCGACCGTTTCGGTGCATCTGTGAAAACAGCAGGTGATGTCAATGGTGACGGATATGATGATTTCATTATAGGAGCCTTTTATAATGACGGAACAGAGACAGATGCAGGCAGTGTGTATATATATTTCGGAGGTATCAATGTTAATACCATTCCGGATGTGATACTTACCGGTTACAATGCAGGTGATGCACTCGGATATAGTGTTTCAACAGCAGGTGACCTCAACGGAGACGGTTTCTCTGATGTAATTGTGTCAGCAATCGGCTACTCCGGAAGTTCTGGCAGAGTTTACATCTTTTTTGGGGGAGAGAATATGGATTCCTCACCCGATATTATTCTGGATTCAGAAACTCCTGCCGGTTATTTCGGATATTCTGTCTCTACAGCCGGAGATGTTAACGCTGACGGATATTCCGATGTAGTGGTTAGTGCATTTCTTTACGGAAATAAAAGAGGCAGAGCATATATTTATTTCGGAGGCTTATCAATGAACAATGTTGCTGATGTTATTATGACAGGCGAGGGGGATTATGATGAATTTGGCATAAGTGTTTCAAATGCCGGAGATGTAAACGGTGATGGCTTTTCTGACGTGATTATAGGGGCGGATCAGTATGATCTGTATGGAACAGGAAAGGCATATGTCTTTTTGGGAGGAGTGAGCATGGACAATGTACCTGATGCTGTAATGTCAGGAGGAGGAGCAGGAGATCAGTTCGGCAGATTTTCGTCAGGGGCAGGAGATGTAAACGGTGACGGTTATGCTGATGTAATTGTCGGAATGAACGGTTTCAATAACGGTCGTGACTATGCCTATGTATATTTCGGCGGTCCTGCAATTGACAATGCTGCTGATGTAACTTTCAGCGAACCAAGTGATCTGATATTCGGATTTGGTGTTTCAACTGCCGGCGATATTAACGGGGACGGCTTTTCCGATGTAATGGTCACAGCCTGGATATATGATAATGTTTCAAATGTTTACATTTACTACGGTGGATCTGACATGAACAATGTATCAGACACGATATTGTACGGGGAAGGGACCAATGACAGGTTCGGATTAGCGCTTTCTACAGCAGGAGATGTGAATGATGATGGATACTCTGATCTGATTATCGGAGCTCCGGAGTATAACAACTATACAGGCAAGGCATTTCTTTTTATGTCTGATGTCTTCACCATAACAGCAAGTGCCGGTCCCAATGGATCAATAAATCCTTCCGGTAATGTCTATTTAATGCAGGGTGAAAATCAGATTTTTACTATGATACCTGATCAGGGTTATCAAATTTCTGACGTTCTTATAGACGGAATTTCTGCCGGAGCAGTTGAAAGTTACACATTTACAAACGTTATTGCAAATCACACAATATATGCGAGTTTTGATCTTATTCCACCGGCAGAACAGGTTCAACTGATTGGTGTTCAGGTAAATGATTATATAACTTCAGGAATTTTAAGCAGTGGCGTTGGAAATGCCTTAACAGTAAAATTAAACGAAGCTGTAAATCAGATCAATAACAATCACATAATACCGGCAATTAATAGACTGAATGCATTTATTAATCAGGTAGAAGCTTTAATACGAACAGGAAGGCTTAATTCTGAGCAGGGGTTTGCTTTAATTGATCCTGCTGTTTTTGTAATTGAACAACTCAATGGAGATGGAAATAAATTACAAACGGAAATACCAAAAGAATACAACCTGAGCCAAAATTATCCAAACCCGTTTAACCCTGTTACAAACATTGATTTCGATCTTCCATTTGACAGCAAGTTGACGATAACAATATATGATATAACCGGAAGGGAAGTTAAAACTTTGTTGAATGAAGTTTTGCCGGCCGGATATCATACAATAGAATTCAATGCCGGTTCAATGGCAAGCGGAATTTATTTTTGCAGAATGGCAGCTGAGGGAAATGGTGAACAATTTGTAATGACAAAAAAGATGACGGTGATTAAGTAAAACGTGAGACGTGGGAAAATGAACATCATAAAAAGAGAAAGGATTAATTCAACAAATTACAAAAATGAAATTTACAAGCACTGCAATGCTTTAGACTGGTAAAAAGTAATTTTACTTAGCTTCGGAAGTTTATTTAATCTAATCACACTTCATTTCAATCATTCTGACCGAAGCTGACAATGTAAATAGAAAAGGCATCAGGGTGTTTTCTCCCTGATGCCTTTGTATTAATGAATGTGTATGTTTTGAATTATGTAGTCACTTTACTAACAAAATTAACTAGTCTCCGCAGAATCACTCCCAATCTGCATTGTGGTCCCCGCTGAGTCTCCCGCTTTATGAATCCTCAATGCAGTGCAAATTTAATGCGGGGACTCAGCGGATGGATGAAATCAGTTCAGCATAATTATACAATCTGCACTTTGTCTCTTCACCAAGGTCATAAAATCTCGCACTTGAGTACTCATAGTCAAGATAGTGATCTACGAGCTTCCACTTACCCGAGACAGGATTTTTGTGAATGTAATTAAGTTTTTGTCTGACAAATTTTTCCGTTATTACTTCCTTGCAATCCAGTGAATCTTGAAATACTTCATGCTTCTTATTCCTCTGCCTTTCTGCAGGAGTCACTGCATCTGACAGTATCCGAAGAAGTTCAGTTTCTCCTGACTTTTCGAGTCGTTTCACAATTTCATAAGCCATGAATCTCTTTCCGGTTCCGATGATGTTGTTTATAGCTCTTTCAGTGTTTTGTGTGTAAGCTAGCATGTGAAGATGATTCGGCATAATTACATATCCGCAATTGTAAACTTGAAACTTTGTTAGCTTCTCAAACCACTGATAAACAAAATCATAGAAGTTTGTAATCTTGAACAGATTAAACCATCGGTAGCAGGTAAAAGTAATGTAATAAAAAGTGTCGTAGTTACTATGAAGTTTCTTTGTACTCATCTTTCTAAAAATCATTTACTGTAAACTAAAATTCAATGGTAAGAAAGTTATCCCGCTGAGTCCCCGCATTAAATTTGCACTGCAATCAAGATTCATAAAGCGGGAGACTCAGCGGGGACGGGAAAATTGCTTCCATTATTGCGCATTGAAGCTAATGCAAAGTTGTCCTTTGACCAGTCCAAAGCAATGTAGTGATTGTAAATTT
>CAYNTN010000088.1:0-20052 GCA_964399995.1 uncultured Ignavibacteriaceae bacterium | reverse complement strand
AACTTTCAACTTTCAACTTTCAACTTTCAACTTTCAACTTTCAACTTTCAACTTTCAACTTTCAACTTTATTTCACAGTATTCTTCATAAGGCTTAAATCCAAACTCTTCATTTATTCTGTACATATATTTATTCCACGGATACGTATCGGTTCTGATGAATTCGAAATCAGGATGTTCTTCAAACATTTTCAAATAAATTTTTGCCTTAAGAAACTTCGCAAGATTTTGTCCGCGGTAATTCCTTCCTACAGTTGTTAATCCCCCCGCCTGATCTATCATGTGTTTATTTTCAGCTCTCACGAATAGTGAGCAGAAGGCAGCAATTTTTTCATTATCGAAAAGCATATACATGTACATCTTATCTTCCGGACCTTTGTCCCACTTAAGTTTTCTCAGAACATCTTCTTTGGAACGCTTTACAAATGTTTTCTTATGAGGATTGAATTCATCCATGTCCATCCTCGCTTCATTCAATATCTCAACGTATCTGTCAAGAATGTCTTCAGGGATAGTATCATACATGACTAATTTATATTTAATTTTCCCTGACATTGTATTTACAATCTCCTGCAGCCGGTTCAAATCTATTTCTCCTCTTTTCATTCTGGTATAAACTTTCCTGTCAATGATTTTTCCTCCGGCTTTTGTTAATGATTTAATTACTGCATCCCTGTTTGAGTTAGAATAAATTTCTGATTTACCTCTTTCCGAAAGAAATTTATTTACAATTTCAAAAACCTTTTCCGTTACTTTATCCGGTATCTCATCATAATCAGCATCAAATCTGAAATTGGCATCTCCTCCCAGCATCCTTGTTCCCAGCCACCCGGTCGGCTTTTCATTCTCAAAGAGTAAATAAAAATTAAGGAAATCTTCCTTTGCTGTTTCCATTTCCCAAAAAGTTTCTTTCTTTAAGTGCTGCCATTCCGGTTTCTTATTCCTTTCCTCAGGATAATATTTATTATTAAGAGTTTCATTTAGCTTAGCATATAATTTCCAATGTCCGTCGGTAAGATCTTTTGCGTGAATTGCTTCCATAAAATTTTATTTTAAAAAATTTTCTAAAAACTCTCCGGTAAATCTGAATGTGTATCCCTTCTGATATGGCTTAAAACCAAACTCCTCATTGATCCTGTACATATGTTTGTTCCACGGAAATGTATCTGTGATTACATACCCAAAACCGGGATAATCCTCCTGAATTTTCAAGTACATTTTTGCTTTCAGATATTTTGCCAGATTTTTGCCTCTGTAATTTCTGCCGGTTGCCGTATACCCGGCTCCCTTATGGTCTATCCAGTGTGAGCTGCTCTTTGAGTCAAAGTCAATGAAGACTGAGCAATGAGCGACAATATTATTGCCGTCAAACAGCATGAGCATATAGTAGGGACATTTATCATCTTTTATGTCTCTCACTCTTTCCAAAAGATCTTTCATCGTATATTCCTTTACATCATCCTTCTTTGAGTTGTAACAGTTAGCATCAATAATCGCCTCATTCATATACTTTACAAACCTGTCATATATCTCTTCAGAAATTTCATGAAATAATTTCAGATCAAAACTATGAGCAGTTTTATTATCATTGATGATCTTCTGCAGATTAGGAAAATCAATATCTTCTTTCAGCAGTATTGAATCTAAGAGCTCCTCATGTACTTCAGCTCCGGATTTCAAAACCGGAGCATAATGCCTTTCATAAAATGTGAAAAAGAATGCTTCATGTTTGTTTCTTTCTTTCATTATACTGTTAATCTCAGCATACATTTTATTCAAATCATTTTCAGTTATTATTATATCACTATGATCAAATACTATATAAAGGTTTCCTCTTCTTTCAAATGCCTCAATAAAAGCTTTTACATTTGTCCCTTCAAAAATGTAGTAAAAATTTGAAAAACCATTTTCCGACAAATTAAGACCTGCTAATATGTCATTCTTTAATTCTATCGGGTCTTTTTTTTGCCCGCTCCATTTCTCAGTATATGTGTTCTGCTTTAAGGCATCTTCGAATTTTGCAATGCATTCCCATTGCTTATCCGTCAGATCAACAGCCTGAATTGTTTTCATAATATTTTAAACCTAAATTTCGTTAGAAAACTTTTTCCTTAATGTTACTCTGCTCAAAAAGGAATTTTGATTAGAATGATTTGTAAGTAAAAATTCTTTGCACATTATACAAACTTTACAAAACTTTACAAACTTTACAAACTTTACAAACTTTACAAACTTTACAAACTTACTCCACACACTCCACACACTCCACACACTCCACACACTCCACACACTCCACACACTCTAAACACTCGAAACAAACATCTCCTTCTCCCTCTGTTCCCTAAGTTGTCTTGTGTACAGGTTAAAATAATATCCTTTCTTGACCATCAGATCATGATGACTTCCGTCCTCAATTATTTTACCTTTCTTAATTACAAGTATCCTGTCACAGTTTTTTATCGTCGAAAGTCTGTGAGCAATAATAATTGAAGTTCTTCCTTTTATCATTTCATGAATTCCGCTTTGGATCTTTGCTTCAGTCAGCGTATCAACAGAAGATGTCGCTTCATCCATTATGAATATTCTCGGATTTGCCAATACAGCTCTTGCAAATGAAATCAGCTGTTTCTCTCCGAGAGATAGTTTCTCACCTCCTTCACCAACTTCCTCATCGAGCCGTTCAATAAATTCATCCCCTCCGATCAGTAACAGCGAATTAATAATTTCTTCCTCGCTTGCATCATCCCTTCCGTATCTGATGTTTTCCATTATGCTACCCGAAAACAGATGAGGCGTTTGTAATACCACTCCCAGCTTGCTTCCTAGGCTTTGTATCGTTTTGTCCATATAATCAACACCGTCTATTTTAATAATTCCTGAAGTCGGTTCATAAAATCTGCAGATCAGGTTTATAATCGTCGACTTACCGCCCCCGGTTTCTCCGACCAAAGCAATTGACTGACCTGCTTCTATTTTCAAATTTACATTATCAAGTACAGGCTTATCTTTTTCATAATGAAATGAAACACTGTCAAATTCAATATTTCCTTCTATAGTTGAAAATTTATCGGCTCCTTCTCTGTCTTTGATCATTGGCTGAGTATCGAGTAAAGAAAATATTCTCTCGCCTGCAGATATGCTGCTTTGTACATGAGAATAAAACTTAGAAATATCAAGTATCGGCTCATATATGAGAGTTGCGTATCCGAAAAATGCTGCCAGCAGTCCGACAGTTATTTCGGGAGGCATTGAAATTGCCATCTTACCACCGAAGTAAATTATCATCGCAGCTGCTATTGATCCTCCGAATATAACAAGAGGAGTGTAAAGTGCGGTGAAGTATGCAGACTTATATGAAGATACTCTCATCTTTTCACTCAATGATTCAAATTCATTGCTGGCTCTGACTTCCTGCACCATGCTTTTATTGACTTCAACACCGCTTATGTGCTCGTTAAAGCTTGCTGTGATCTCACTGTTATATCTGCGTGACTCACGTGAATACCTTAGGATCAGTTTTCTTATTTTGAATGATATTGTCATCAAAACAGGAATCGTCAGAGTTACAATCATCGCAAGCTTCCAGTTATATAGGAACATCGCTATCAGACAAAATACTATCATCCCGACTCCCCAAATGCATTCTATAAATCCCCAGGAAATAAGCTCCGTTACTTTGATTGTGTCTGATGTAATTCTTGACATCAGCCATCCAACGGCAGATTTGTCATAAAATGAAAATGAAAGCTCCTGAAGTTTTTTAAACAGATTCTGCCTTATGTCATACATTACATATTCCTGAATTTTTCCTGCAAAGTTAATAAACATGAAAACTGATGCTGACAATAGAAATCCCAATCCGGCTATCATCAAACTATACTTAATCAAAGGTGTCAGATCAACTTCGGGTTTCAGACCATTTTCATAGACAGGTTTATACTGCTCAACAAGCGGTACAATCGCATTGTCAAGAAGACTTAGCCAAACCAGTGGTGTCACTGCCTCAACCGCCGCAACCATCAATACGAAAAAAATAAATCCTTTCATCCACTTTTTGTATTTCATGCTGTATGAGAAAAGTCTTTTCAGAAAAGGAAAGACCGATGGTTCATTTTTAAACTGCTTATCTCTTAATTTACTCATAAGATTTATTTTTAAAATTAAATTTTATCTAACTAAAAAAATTTATTTATAAACTGCTAACTGTTAACTACTAACTGCTAACTGTTAACTGTTATCTGATCCGTTTCCGCTCTTATCTCATCCTCAACTGAAATCTGAATATCATATATCTTTTTATAAAATCCATTTTGTGTCAGCAGTTCCTCGTGTGTCCCTTCTTCTATTATTTTTCCTTTATCCAGAACAATTATCCTGTCACAGTCCTGAATAGAAGTCAGCCTGTGTGCAATAATGAAAGTAGTTTTCCCTTCAATTATCTTCCTGAGTGCTTTTTGTATTTCATATTCTGTTTCTGAATCTACAGCCGAAGTCGAGTCATCAAAGATCAGGATATCCGGATCTTTCAAAAGTGTTCTTGCAATCGTAACCCTTTGTTTTTGACCTCCCGATAAAGTAACTCCTTTCTCACCGACTATTGTTTCATAGGAATCGGGAAATACTTCCTCAATGATATCATGTATCTTCGCAGCCCGGGAAGCTTCAATGACCTCGTCTATGTGCGAATCAGGATTTGCATAAGCAATGTTGTCCTTTATCGTTGTAGAAAACAGAAAAGGCTTCTGAAGCACTACACCAAATCTGCTTCTTAAATATTCCTTTGAATAGCTTCTGATTTTTTTTCCGTCTATCAGAATCTGCCCTGAATCCGCTTCAAAGAATCTCATCAGAAGGGAAATTATTGTTGTCTTTCCCGCGCCCGTAGGTCCGAGCAAAGCAATCTTTTCTCCGGCATTTACTTTGAAACTAATGTTATTCAGAACTCTGTGCTTTTCACTTTCTTCATATTTAAAAGAAACATCTTTGAATTCAATCTCACCGTTCAATTTTTTCCCTTCGAATTTTTTGCCCGAATAATCTTCCTGTTCGGTGTCCAGGATTGAGAATAACCTCTTCATCGCAACAGTTGCCATTCCCATCTCGCTTACTATCTGACCGATTCTTCTCATAGGCCATGTTACAAACATTGAATATGAATAAAATGCCGTGTACTCCCCTATAGAAAGCTGATTATTAAGAGTCAGATAACCTCCGAAAAAAATTGAAAGAGCAATTTGTGTATGAACAAATATATCAGAGGTCGGCCAATATATTCTGTTAAGCTTTACCAATTTCAATCCCCACTTTCTTTTCTCATTATTCTGCTTCGTAAATTTATCAATCTCAAAGTTTTCTTTAGCAAATGCTTTCACAACTCGTATTCCGGATAAATTTTCCTGAACGATTATGGACAGCTTATCCTGCTCCTTCTCATGCTCATTCCAGATAATGCTTTCTTTTTTGAAATAGTATATCGATCCTAATAGTATTACCGGAACAAAAATAATTGATACAAGCGCATAGGTTAAATCTATTGATGCCATCATTATGAATGCACCGATAAACAATGCGGATAATCTTACTACTTCCACTACCTGCATTGATGCAAACTTTCTTATAGTTTCGACATCACCTGTGCATCGCTGTATCAATTCACCGGTCGGTGTCTTTGAATGATATGCAATTGGCAATGCCTGAATGTGTGAAAACAATCTGTCCCGTAAATTCTTAGTTGCCTTTTCTGTTGACGAGGCTGTAATTGCGCTTGCCGAAAATGAAAACAAGCCGCGCAGCATTGATATCAGAAGAAATATTATTCCCAGTGAAAGTAATATCAGCTGAAGATTGTCCATCTTCAATTCGGGAAGCACAGAATAGAAAAATCTTGTTATTGCGTCTTCCGGTACAAAAGTGATTTTCCCGCTGCTTTGGAAGTAAACGATCACTTTATCCACAGCTATTTGAAGGACCTTAGGTTCAAGCATTCTTATGAAGGTCGAGATTATCAATAATATGGCAGACAATATGTAGAATGCCTTCCATTTTCCTAAGATTTGAAATAATTTGTTCAGATAATTCATATTTGTTGTAATTAATTTATTTATAATAAAAAAAAACCGCGGATACTTTTGATATCCGCGGTCTTTGAAAATCTTCAGATTAGAGTAAGCTACTCTATTAACCTCCTGTTAAACCACGGACTATTTTTTTTATCAACTTCATTGAATGAAGTAATATAGGCGATGCTCATTATATTTAATTGGATTGTTATCATTTATTTATTTAGACTTCACCTTTCTTAGATTAGTTAATTAATCCGTGAGTTTTTGCTTTACAAAATTACGAATGATAATTTTAAAATGCAAGTTTTAGAAAAGATAATTTTCAAAAAATGTGATAACTCATTAAAAATGTCAGCACTTTCAACTCAGTCAGTGTTATCTGCAGTTCTAATTTTGGGTTGTGTAAAGAATAACTCAATACACTTAATCATAACTCATTTCACATTACTTGTGGTTTGCTTTTCAAGAAACATTATAAAATGTACAAGCCGACGTTTAATATTATTTTTTCGAAACTTATACATAAAATGCCTGTCATTGGTAAACCACCATTTAACATTAAAACCGTTTTCATTGCAGAGTCTTGTATAAGTTTCAGCCATCTTTTCAATTGGTATGTTCAATGGATTTTCGGTTTTGTAAAATTTCCTGCGGTTATCCGCCTGCTCTTTTGATAAAACTTTAGCCTGCATCTCAGGAGCTGTATTTAATATAATTAATGCGGGATCATTCAGAACTCTGAATATATATGGAAACAATCTGAAATGTTCGCTTGGATTATTTGATAACCATGTGTCAGCAATTACACAATCAACTTTAGAATCAGACTCTTTAAGCATTTCATATGAATCCCCAATTCTAATTTTTGAATTCGGGAAATTTTTTTTTAGAGAGGGTTCGCAATCGGGAATTATTTCCCATATTTCAATCTCTTTAAAATATGGCGCATAATCTTTTGTGATCTGATTTCCGTAACCACCAAACATTTCCAGTACACTCATTTTTTCCAACGGTACTCCGCGTTTTTTAATTTCTTTCAATTCCTGAAGAATAGGGATCATTTTCAAACTGCGTCTTACTTCCCAAAACATGCTTTTAACTTTTTTGATCATTTTAATTTTAATTAAATTTCCCTTCTTTATCTTTTTCCTTTAGTTTCGATTGAATTACTTTGAACTTGCCTCTCCATGTCCTGGGTATTTCCTTTACCTCTTCCACTTTTACCTGAACATTTCCGACCAATTCCTTTAAAGAATTAATGAGTGTTTTACGCGTCAGGTCAGACCATCCGTCAACAGGCACTACTTTAATAGTAAAATTTTCCAATGTCTCCTGAATGATCTGCCCTTCCCTTATATTAAGATGTGACCCGAAAATTACATCAATCTGAACAAGCTTTCTGCCGTCCTTCGTCAGAATAACATCATCCATTCTTCCGATGAATTTGTCCATGACAGGTAATGAACGTCCGCATGAACAAGGAACTTGTATTACAGGGTATTGCGCCATATCCATCAGATCATACCTGATCAGCGGCATTCCTTCATTCATCAGACTTGTACTGATGATCCTTCCCGGAGTACCGTTTTCCACAGGTTGATCTGCATCATCAAGCAATTCCTCATAACCTGCTTCGGGCCATAAATGCATTTTTCCGTGCTCACATTCACTTGCTGCACAAAGCATTTCTACCTGTCCGTATGATTCACGAACCGGACAATCAAATGCCCTGGCAATTGACTCTTTCTGATAAGAAAACAGAGGTTCTGAACTTGTAACCACAACTTTTAATTTTATCTTAATTTTTTCTTTTAATGCAGCAAGTGCTAATTGATGAGCGCATTCGGAAAAAGAATACAAATGAACAATAGAATGTTCCTGAATAGCTTTCAAATAGAACTTCAAAAAGTCAGGCTGCATATGAAATGCCGAAAGATATAGCTGGTGAAAAGCCTGGTTCCACACCCAAAATGGCGGCTGCTTCTTTTTCAAAGACACAATGCCCTGTCCTCCGATGATAGCCCAATTATCTTTAAAGTTGACTCCATACCACCGGCGCCATCTTGTCTCAAATAATGCATACCACCGATGCAGCAAATCCCTGCTAAGCCAAAGATCTAGAGGCGTTCCTGTAGTCCCGCTCGTATGTGTATGGTACATTTTTTTTTGATTGTACCCGTCGGCTATGAAAGCATTCTGGTTTTGATGTAAAATTTTTTTTGTGAGGATTGGCCAGTTTTCCAATTTTTTCCAGCCGTTGTAATCTCCTTGCTGACGTCGCTTGCTCCAGTATTCCCTATAATAAGGAACTTTGGTAGAAGAATACTCCAGCATATACGCAAGCCTTTCTTCTCTCCAATTTTTCCATTTTTCGGAACTCCATTTCTCTCTTTCCTGAGCTTCCAGTACTAATTTTTCCGTTTCAGTCCCGTATCTCCATTGACGCAAATAATATCCGTAAGTACTGGCGGCAATTGATTTCAAAGAATACGGAAGATTATCGTATATGTCCTTAAATAACTTTTTCATCAAAAATATTAGTTGACATAATATGCTATATTAATTTTTGAATTAAGGGAAAAATTTCTTCATGATAACAGTTGAGACGGCTGATTTTCAATTCATACATCAACTGAAATTGCTTTGATCCGAACCATCCGTGTGAAATAAAATAATCTTTATAAATTCACCCTGATTATTTAACTTGTTGCAATTCCTTTAAGACATTCATTAATTTAAATTTTAAACAAACATGAAAGCAAAAATTTTAATTATTTTTCTCGGCATTTTATTTTTAACAGCAGGCCTAAAAGCCCAGAATGATCCCCTAAAAAGCATTACCGATGCTGTAGGATCGCAAATGGGAATGGGAGATGTTATGAGCAGCCTTGTTAACGGAATTAAGCCAAGCGCATTCACTTCAGGCAAATCAGCTAAGAAAGATTTAATCGGACAGCTTACCGGAGTCAATATGTCGGATGTTACTCAATATGCTTCGATTGCTGGTGAACTTGCGGGGGCATTAAAAGAAACTTCCTTTCTTCCGGGATGGGCAACACAAAAGGACGGCGTTCTTGATCAAATTAAATCAGCTGCTTCTATAGCGGATCTGGCAGGCGGAGTGTCGGGTTTACTTGGTAATATCAATCCAAGTGCTCTCACAAAGGGATTCAAGAAAAACCAAAGTTCTATCACAAGCGCTTTGGATATTTTATCAAAGATGAAATAATTTTTTTTAAGTTACAAACCGTCTGCTCAAATTTACCGGACAGACGGTTTATACCCTTTCAATTTAACAATTAAAGTTTCTTACTCATTATTACACTTCTGTAATTTGTAACTTTCCAGTTAACATATTCAACAAATCTGTACCCCCTTTTTTCATAATATTTGATTAAATGCACGGCACCTTCAGCGGTGTCAAGTGCGATTTCAACCGCACCGAGTTCTTTTGCTTTGGATTCTACGATTTCCATCATGAATTTTCCCAAGCCTTTATTCTGATATTCCGGTAATATACCAAACTGACCGAAATGAGCTACTCCTTTTCTTTTATACCAGTCAGCGTTATGTAGTACGGATTTGTTGTAATAAAGAGTTATTGTTGCAATGATTTTCTTATGAGATGTTCCAACATATGCAATTCCATTTTTCAATCTTCTTTCAGTCTCACTGTCATCCTGATGTGTCGCCAGATATTTAAAACCCATATCGGCAAGACGTTTATATGAAGTATGGAGTAATTTGGATATCTCTGAGACAGAATCAAGAGGTTCATACATTCTTATCAATACTTCTTCTTCAAAATTTATTTTGAAATAATTATCCGGATGCATTTCAAAAAAATAAAAATCTTAATATTAAATCTCTATCCTATCAATAAAACTTGATTCTTACGAATCCTTAACTCCCATTGCTTTTTCATAAAGTCTCAGATATTCCTTAGCTGAATGCTTCCATGAAAAATCTTCTTTCATACCTCTCATCATAATTCCTTTCCATATCTTTTTATCCTTAAACATATTCAGAGCTCTTTCTAAAGTTGTGTAAAGAGCATAAGAACTATATTGTTCAAAAGTAAAGCCGTTTCCTTTTTCATCAAATTCATGATAATCTTTAACCGTATCTGCAAGCCCGCCTGTTTTTCTGACAATCGGTACTGTTCCGTAATTCAGACTATACATTTGATTCAATCCGCACGGCTCATAGTGGGACGGCATAAGGAACATATCACAGCCGGCTGTTATCCAATGGGCAAGTTTGTTATTATATCCGATATATTTATTCACTTTCTCCGGAAATTCTTTTGCAAGATTTTTGAAAAATTCTTCGGTCCTGTCCTCACCGCTTCCTAGCACAAGCAGCTGGAACTGAAGACTCATTAATTCCTTTACAATGGGAAACATAAGTTCAAATCCCTTTTGTCCTGCGAACCGCGATACAATGCCTATTGCCGGAATTTCTTCATTGTATTTCATACCGGCATCGTTGAGTAATTCTTTCTTACATTTAATTTTATTCTTTATGCTTTTCTTTGTGTAGTTGTACGGAATAAATTTATCAACATTAGGATTCCAGAGGTTTGTATCGATTCCGTTTAGTACACCATACAAATCATCTTTCCTTGTACTCAATACTCCTTCCATTCCTGCACCGAATTCTTTTGTCTGAATTTCTTTTGCATAAGTGGGACTTACCGTAGTAATGATTTCAGAGTAAATAATTCCGGCTTTCAGAAAACAAAATGTATTGTCGAGTTCGTAGGGACCTCCGGGATAATATTCCGAATAAGACAATCCTGCATTGAAAACTGAATTTTTCGAAAATCTTCCCTGGTAACCGATATTGTGAATTGATATAAGTGTTGATGTGCCCTCAAAAAGTTTATCCCATTTATAATTTGTTTTAAGATAAACAGGTATCAGGCTTGTCTGCCAGTCATTGCAGTGAATTACATCCGGAGCCCATTTGAGTCTTTGAAGAGTTTCTATTACAGCAATCTGAAATAAGATAAATCTTTCAGCTTCATCGGGGTCATTTGTATAGGGATGCTCACGGTGAAAATAAACCGGACAATCTATGAAAAATACTTCAACTTTCGATTCGGGAAGCAGACCGTACCATACATTGAAGAAAACACTTGTATCCCCTATGTGAACTCGTATATCCTCGAATTCCTCGAGCATATTTAAATTATGCTGCTCTGTTTTTATCCCGCCGTACAATGGTAGAAACAACTTTACTTCATTACCTAATTCAGAAATAGCTTTTGGCAATGAACCTACAACATCGCCAAGACCGCCGGTCTTTACATAAGGAAAACACTCTGAAGCCGCAAACGCTATTTTCAACTATGATTAAATGACTAAATGATTAAATGATTACTATGAATAGACTTTCATTGAATTTTTTGTTAACTAACCGATGAGTATTCAAACTAACTATTATATTTAAAAAAAAAATATGTTTACTTTATAATCCAATGTAGCATCTTCTTTTCAATATCCTCCTGAAAATTACTCTCCCCTCCTCAACATCTCTCAAACCATTCTCGATCTTTTGAAGTACATATAGATGATATTGAATATCCTCCAAAGAACAATCATCAGGAAGCTTTTCAATAATTTGTCTTACTTCTTCTTTTATTGTTTGCATAAATATTTTTGTGGGATTGGATTCCCTAAATAGTACGCGGAAATGACAACAAAGCATTTTAGAAAATTTTCACTGTTCACTGCTAACTGTTAACTGCTAACTGAATTTCGTCTCAATTATATACGGAATCATTTTTCTCCACGTCGGCCAGTCATGTGGTACATCATAGCCCCAAAGCTCAGTATGGTTAGGTACGTTTTTCGAATTCAATATTGCGGAAAGTTCTTCGGTTGCTTTTGGTTTTTCATAATTCCCCTGACCTGTCAGTATGTGAATATGCTTGCTCTTCCTCATTTGGTTAAGGATATTCTCATCTTCAAGATTTGGCAGATAATGAATCGGAGAGTTGAAGTAACAATCCATGTCAAAATATCCGTTAGAATAATCTGCAAGATTATATGAACCGCTCATAGCGATTGTCCCTGCAAAAAGATCAGGTCTCTTAAAAAAAAGATTTGCACAATGCAGTGCTCCTAAAGACGCGCCGGAGGTAATTATTTCCGCTTCTCCGTTACAGTCATTATTTATAAAAGGAACAACTTCATTGAAAACATAGTCATTGAACTGCTGATGACGGATGGCTTTGTCTCTCGGATTCATTTCATCATTGAGCCAGCTTTCATTGTTTATGCTGTTAATTGAATAAACCTTGACTCTTCCGGCATCTATATAAGGTGTTAATGTTTCTATCATCTGAAATCTTTCATATTCCAGAAAATCCGCAGCTGCTGTCGGTAAAAGCAATAACGCAAACCCGTAATCACCATAAGCAACTATATCCATTTCTTTATTTAGACTTGGACTATACCATTTTGATATTTCTCTTCTCATATATTTATATGTAGTTTTTAAATTTTAATAATCATGTAAAATACCTAAAACAGTTACAAGTTAAAAGTTACAAGTTAAAGGAGTTAAGTAATTTTTAAAATTTACCAGTTAAGTAAAAAGTGGTAAAACTTTTAACTTTTAACTTTTAACTTTCAACTTTTAACTAAAATGGATACTCTTCTTCCGGAGGGGGCTCAATTGCTGATTCATCGGGTTTTGTATTTTCTGCTTTCTGAATTTTCCATGCAACCAGACTTGTGAAGTAAGTTGTGACGCCTTCCTTATTTGTCCATGGTCTTCCGCGAAGATCGAAATGAACTTCAACAAAATCTCCTTTTGTGAAACCATCGAGATAATCACAATTGTTTTGTGAAAGCTCAAGCTTTATGAACTGCGGATACTGTGCATTCTCAGCATACTCAATGACAAATTCACGCTTTCTGAATTTGTCAGTCACTTGCTTTGTATCATAAATCTCTACCAGTTTACCTTTAATATTCATTTGTAGTTTAAAATTTATTCTATTTTAGTTTCTTTATTGATTGAGTATTGAGTTTCACGTTTCACGTTTTAAAATCACCCTATTCCTGATCTGCCATTATAACATCATCTGCATCCACAGGTAATCAAGTTTTTCCTTTGGAGACATTAAGAAAACCGGTTTCTCAAGATACCCGTCAAACATCGGATCAATCTCTTTCCCGTTAACGGGATTTATTTTTTCTGATTTGATTCTGTCAAGTTTTATTATATCAATTTTCTGTTCAAATTACTTCTATCAAAAGAAACCGACAAGTCAATATCATAAGTTGCTCTCTCTACGTCTCTCTACTCTCTCTACACCATGCAATACACAAGCAACTCCACTTTTTTAATTAGACATTACAAAAATACTAAATTTAAATTTAAATTTAATTTATATTTAAGAAAGGATATGAATCCTACACAAGCAGCGATTTTAATTTTTGTTTACCGGTAAATTTAAAATATTTTTGTAATATTAAATTCGATTCATACATTTGATATGAATATCATTTTAATTAATTTTAACGAAAAAGGAGTTTCTCAATGCTTAATGCCGCTCATCTTCATCTTGTCTTAAATCATTTCCCGGTTATTGGTTCTGCTATTGCAATCTTTGTTTTGCTGATCGGTATAATAAAAAAAAGCGACGATGTAAAGAAGGTAAGTGTACTTATCCTTGTTCTTACTGCACTGGTGACAATTCCTGTTTACTTATCGGGTGAAGGTGCCGAAGAAAAGGTTGAAGGGAATTATGAAGATGTAGATGAAGAATTTATACACGCTCATGAAGATTTCGCCTTGTACAGTTTTATTGCAATGAATATTGCCGGAGCTGTAGGCTTAATAACGGTTTTTCTGTACAGAAAACCGAAAATCCTTCCTAATTCTTTTGCATACTTTTTTCTTGCTGTTCTTCTGATTGTAAACGCAATGATGGCTTATACTGCGAATCTCGGCGGGAGAATACATCATCCTGAAATACGTGAAGATAAGCTTCCCTGGGAATCAGGAGCAAACATAAAATCCGGTGAAAACAAATCAAAAGTTGAAGAAAGTGAAAAAGATGAAAAGGGAAAGGTTGAGGAAGACGAGGAAGAGCATCAAGATGATGAGAAATAATAAGCGTAATTTATCTCTTTAATTTTTATCAAGCTTCGCAAGCAATTTTCTCATATCATCAGGCAATACTGATTCAAAAATCATTTCTTCATTCGTCACAGGATGTTTGAATCCAAGCATTGTTGCATGAAGCGCCTGTCTCGGCATCATCTCAAGTAAATTCTTTATCTGTGCTTTCTTAGCCGCAGTCAGATTTACCGAATGCGGCTCACGCCCACCGTATGTCTCATCACCGAATACCGGATGTCCGATGCTTGCAAGATGAACTCTTATCTGATGTGTCCTGCCGGTCTTTAAGTTTAATTTTATTAAGGAAAGAAAATCATGCTCCTCAAGAACTTCATAATTTGTCACGGCAAGTTTTCCAGCTGCATCATCATCTTTCAAAACAGCAACTTTTTTGCGGTCTTTTTTGTCACGACCGAGTTTATTTGAAATTTCACCTTTCTTTTTCCTCAGCTTCCCCCATACGATCGCGTTATATTCCCTTTTGATCGTATGATGAAAAAACTGTTCGGATAATTTTCTATGTGCTGATTCATATTTAGCCACCACTAACAAACCTGAAGTATCTTTATCCAGTCGATGCACAATCCCCGCTCTTTCAAAACCATTTAAATTTGAAAGAGAATCGTTTTTCTGAAGCGCATAATACATAACAGCATTCACCAGTGTGCCGCTATAGTTTTTATATGCAGGATGAACAACCATTCCTGCGGGTTTATTTATTATCAATATATATTCATCTTCAAAAACTATGTCAAGAGGAATATTCTCCGGAACAACGTCCTGCTTGTCCGGATATTCAAGTTCGATTTCAATTTCGTCCCCCGGCTTTACAAGATAATTTGATTTTACAATCTCTCCGTTAACAGTAACGTATCCCAGATCTATTGCCTTCTGTACTTTTGTCCGGGACGCATTCTCGATGAAGCCAGCAATATATTTGTCAATCCTTTGCTTTGTGAGAATCTGCGGAACTATAAGTGTATAGTTTTTTTCCATATATTAAACGAGGTGCAGCACATTTTTAAGATGTCAGTTTGAAAATATCTGTTTAATAAAATATCCCGGTTTTATTTTGAAGCAAAACAAAATCTTAAATAAAATAAATTATTCCAATATTTCGTTATTTACTGTTATTTTAATAAACTTTTTTTATTTTAATCCAACCTAAAATATAACTTTACACAATTACATTTAAGCTATTTATTATTATGAAATTTAAAAATTGAATTATGCAAAAAAAATTCTTTTTTAAACAGGTAAAATGCTTTTTTTATATTGTTTCCGTTGCTCTTATAATATCTTTTTCACAAATCTTCACCGGCTGCGGAGGCTCGGATGAAATTGAGTTCACACAGCGTGATAAGGATTCAATTGCAACTTACATCAGTTTACAAAAATCATTTTCACTTTATAAAAAAGCTCTGACGTATAATGAGTCTTCAGACAATGAAAACGCTAAAAAATCTTTTGAGACTTCTTTGAAATATCTGAATGAAATAAATTATGAGCTCATTTCAAAGGGTGAAAATTATTTCTGGAAAAATGATTATAATGAGCTTGCAAAAAGTATAGTAGAGGATTATTTAATTACACAGCCTGAAATCAGTTCGAACAGCCTTGTATTCGTGTTTGCGCAAAAGATACCTGTGTCTTATGAAAGAATTGAAGAAAAGACAATGGAACGTGAGCCGCTGCCAAAAGGGAGCGATGTCCCTTTTGTAATGAATTCTGCCGTAGAACAATATATTGAATTCTTTTCAAATACCGAAAGAGGCAGATCATTTATAGATAAGAGTCTCTACCGCTCGGGTAAATATTTTCCTTTGATGAGAAAGATATTAAAGCTAAATAATGCTCCGGAAGAGTTAGTTTATCTGTCAGTTCAGGAATCCGGATTGAATCCTACTATAGTTTCAAGAGCAGGTGCAGTAGGATTATGGCAATTCATGCCCGCTACAGGACGCTCATACGGTCTTTATGAAGACGGATATCTTGATGACAGAAGAGATTTTGAAAAGGCAACAGATGCGGCGGCAAATCTTCTTAAAGATTTATACAGAACTTATGATGACTGGTATCTTGCATTCAGTGCTTATAATGCAGGTCCGGGAAGAGTTAATTCCGCAATCAGAAAAAGCGGCTCAAGAGATTTCTGGTCGCTTAGAGGTTATTTACCGGGTGAAACAAAAAATTATGTTCCTTCTATAATTGCCCTGTCTTATGTTCTTCAGGATCCGGAAGAATACGGATTTAAAGATGTAGAATACGGAACTCCTCTGGCTTTTGACAGAGTAAATATTAAATGCAATATTACACTTCAGAGAGTTGCTGAACTTTGTGAAACCGATATTGAAACCATACGAGATCTTAATCCCGAACTTACTAGCGACATAATTCCCGAGTATGATGAAGCTTATCAGGTCAGGATTCCTCATAAAAGTTATGATACATTTGCATCAAATTTTAAGAAGGCTGCTGATATTGACAATAGTACCAGTCCTGAATTTGCCGGTAATGAAGTTTCCGGATACAGCGGCAGTGTTGCTTTTATCGGGTATAAGGTTAAAAATTATGAACCTGAAGATGTCAGGACAATTGGCAGTTCCTCAGGAAAGAAAAAAGTTTCCTATTCCTATAAAAAGAAAGATCAGCTCAGCGCTGTTGCTGCATTCTATAATGTAAGACCTACAGACATTAGAATATGGAATAATCTTTCTTACGGCACGCTTTTTAAAGCAGACGAGAAAATAAGCATTTACTTATCAGAAGATAATTATAAGAAGCTGTATGGAAAGATTGAAAATAATGAACCGGATGCGCAACTTACTTCCAACATTGGCTTTAAAACAAATACTGAAACTCAGACCCCGGAGGATCATACAAGTGATTCAAAGAATAAAGAGAACCCGGAAGAATCTTTCGAAAAAGAAAATTCTACAGCAACATCAACATTAAATACAAGCCCCGTTGCAGTAGATGAAACCGTTAATGAATATTCAAACGATAATTCAGAAGAAACAACATCCGGAGAAAACGTATCTGAAACTGATACTGAAAGCTCTGATGAAAGTACCGATAACAACACAACCGAAGTATCAACAAGTACGGTCACCGAAACAGCTTCTACCGAAACAGAATACTATTATGATGAAGATGATGAAGATGAAGCCCCTGAAGAGACACAAACAAGCAGCACAGTTACAACGACTGTTTCAAACAAAAGCACTTCTAATACAAAAACTTATGTAGTCTCAGAAGGCGATAATCTTTCAATGATAGCCGGAAAATTCAGTGTTAGTGTTAATGATTTAATGGAATGGAACGTTCTTGAATCTGATAAGATAATGGTCGGGCAGAAATTAAAAGTTGTTGAATCGACATCTTCAGTAAAAAAATCTAATACCAAAACCTCAGGAAATAAGAAAACCTACAAAGTAAAAAAGGGCGAGACCTTAGCCTCAATTGCCGAATCCACGGGTATTTCAATTCAGAATTTAAAGAAGTGGAATAATTTAAAGACTGACAAAATAATGGTAGGTCAGATTATCAGTCTATATGATACCAGTGCTTCTCAGAAAGTTCGTAAGAAGAAAAACTAAAACTGAATTGAAAGAAATTTTTATAAAAAGTATATTGCATACTTAAAATAAATTGCTGGCATAGCTCAGCTGGTAGAGCAGCTGATTTGTAATCAGCAGGTCGGGGGTTCAAATCCCTCTGCCAGCTCAGAAAGCCCTGAAACTTTAACGTTTCGGGGCTTTTGTTTTTGTCAAAATTGGTGCAACCTATATACTTTGTATCTTGCAAGATTACGAGTACATATTTATTTTTCAAACTTGTGAAATGCATGAACCTTAGTAACTCAAATATATCGCTGCTGATTTCTCCGGCATTGCTGATAATCATATTTTTAAATTCTAATATTTACTGTCAGGTTCTCAAACTCGACAACGTAAGTTTTGTATATAAAAATACTAATACCTTAGGTGAAGATGAACTGAAGTCTGCAGTTGAACTCGCTTCGGCAGACTATTTCAGCTCAAAAGTGTTGAATGAAGATATTTACAAACTTAAAAAATTCTACTTTGATCACGGATTCTTTGAAGCACAGATAGATACAGCCGTCACCTACAATTTGGAAGATAAAGAGGTCGACGTCCGGTTTATAATATATGAAAACAAGCGTTATCGAATTGATACTGTTCATTTCTCAGGTCTTCAAAATATATCTCCGGATGCAATGAGGTTATTTACTGAAATAAAAAAAAATAAACCGGGAGATTTTTATGACAGGTCCCGGATTGTTAAGAACTCAAATGAGATACTTGATATGCTTCATAACAACGGATACATGAATGCAAGATTAAAAGCGGATTCGGGCACAGTCGTTCATAGATTTGATTTTTCTTCGAAATCCATTTTGTCGGTAACAGTGGACTTTGAAGGGACCGATACTCTTTTTTATTTCGGCAAAACAAATATTAACATTATCTCTAACAGGTACGGAGTTCCAAAAGAACTTCTGTATGATCAAATTGAATATAAAGAAGGTGAGTTATACAGTGAGGAGAAAAAATTAATCAGTGAAAGAGATATTTCTAAAATCCCGATTGTTCAAAGCACTCGTATAAATGTTGATAATATCGGACAAGGCTCAAAAGTAAATCTTACTGCAGATGTCACTTTGAACAACAGACACGAAATAAGACCGTCTCTGCTTGCATCTACTATTGAAAACAGTTTTTACATGGGGGGCGGTATTATGTATTTGAATAATTATTTTCCCGGTAAGGGAAATTCAATGACATTTGAACTGGAAGCTCTTTATAATTCAGTTCCGCTCAACAGATTTGAATTTTCAACTGCCATCACAAACCCGAATTTGTTTAACAAAAGAAGTTTCCTGATCGATAAGATCACACTTGGCTTATTTAACCGGCAGGATGCACAGAATTATTATTTAGGTAATCTGACAAGTCTTCAATATTATTTTTCGGAGCATACATTTTATAATTATGGAACACTTGACATGAATGAAGAACTCGTTCGTTACATTTACATTGATACTACCCAAGCTCCTATCACACTTCTTAATACAATTCTAAGTACTACTTTTACACATGACAGAACCAATAACCCGTTCTCTCCGACAAATGGAGTTTATCACTCTATTACGATCGGCAACGCAGGACTTATATCAGGACTCATAGTAAATAACTGGGCAACGGACTGGAATTATTCACAATATGTAAAATTGGGAACAACAAATAAATATTTTCACACAATATTTTCTCCCAATACTGTATTTGCAACAAAGGTAATCCTCGGCGACAATATAGAATACGGTTCGGGAGAAAGATTAATAGCGACTCAATCACTGTACAGATATTTCAGCGGAGGAAGCAACAGCCTTAGAGGATGGTATGCAAAGCAAAACGGAATGCTGGAAAATACTGTTGATGGAGGAAATTTTCTTGCTGAAGGAAGCTTTGAGATAAGACAAAAATTATTTCCGAACGCACAAAACCTCACTAAAAATATCATCGCCGGTTTTTTTTTAGATTATGGAAATGTGTGGGAAGACCAGCAAAATTTCCGGTTTGATCAAATTGCACTTGCAATTGGGTTTGGGCTCAGGTACGACCTTGTTATAGGACCGGTTAGATTTGACTTTGGATTTAAGCTTTATGATCCGAGAAGTGCAGATGGTGAAAAATGGCTGTTCGATAATCCCGGCATTATTTTCACGGATAAATTTGCATTTCACTTTGCAATCGGAGAAGCTTTTTGAGTAGTCGAGTAGTTGAGTAGTTGAGTAGTTGAGTAGTTGAGTAGTTGAGTAGTTGAGTAGT